>JAIVJN010000069.1 GCA_020200025.1 Acidobacteriota bacterium
AGCTGCAAGATGCCGGCCTTCGTCATCGAATACACCGATTGACCCGGCTCCGTGACGAGCGATCGAATAGACGAGAAGAGCACAATGGCGCCGGCCTTCTGCTCCACCATGATGCGCCCCGCTGCCTGCAACACGTTGAAGTTGCCGAGCAGGTTGACGCGCGCGACGCGCTCGAACTCTTCCGTCGTATACGCCAGAATCGGTTTGCGTACGTTGATGCTGGGCGTGCAGATGACGGCGTCGAGCCGTCCTCTCGATTCGGCGAGCGCCCCCAGGGTCCGGACGACCCCCGGTCCATCGACGATGTCCACGCCGTCGCTTTCCGGCACGCCGCCTTCCGAGCCGATCATTGACGCGGTGGCCTGAGCCTTCGCCGGATCCACGTCCAGGCACGACACGAACGCGCCGTGCGCTGCCGCGCCAACCGCGATCGCTTCCCCAATACCGCTGCCGGCGCCAATAACGGCCACGGTCCTGTCTTTCAAGCTGAAGAGATCTCTCGTCATAGTTTGGACTCGGTCTTTCGAAAGACATTCACCACGCCGTATGCCAGTGCAGCCGCTGTGATGCCGACCAGCGACGGATCCAGCCACCGGGGCCGCGAAGTGAAGGTGAACGCGATGATGAAGAGTGTCGCGTTGCCGGCCACAATGGCCCCGAGTGCTTCCGCTGCGCCACCACGTCGCGTGAAGATCCCGGCCAGGATCGGCACGAACAGCGTACACGCAAGCACCTGATAAAAAATCGTCAGCGCCGTTGTCACGCTGCCAAGAGTGATCGAGAGAATCACGCCGAGCGTGCCGCCGAGCACGGCCGCCGCGCGTGCCACCAAGAGAAGCTGCTGGTCGCTTGCTTGGGGGTTGATGTGACGTTGATAGATGTCTTTCGACATCGTCGTCGAGAGCATGAACAGCACGGCGTCGCAGGTGTCGACCTCCGTGGAGAAGACGGCGGAGAGCGCCAGGGCACCGAGCCATGCGGGCAGCAGGTGGAGCAGGACGGTTGGCAGCACGAGGTTCGAGTTGCCGATCTCAGGCAGCGTGATGCGGCCCGCCATGCCCAGCAACGTCGGCACAAAAGCAAAGAGCATCAGGGCAATGCCGTTCCAGGCGATACCGCGAGTCAGCGCTCGCTCGTCACGCGCTCCGAAACCCTTTTGAATGAGGCCGGGCGAGCAGATGAACGCCGGGAACGTCAGAAAGAAGAGCGTCCATCCAGAGCCGGGACCTGCCGAATAGAAGAAGTCGCCGAACCATGGCGGTGCCGGGGGAGCCGTGAGCGTGTCGAGACCACCGATGCCCGCGATTGCGACCGGCAAGGCGATGAGAAAGCCGACCAGCATGATGACGAGCTGCACCGTGTTGACCCACGCCGTCCCGAGCAGGCCCCCGGCCGTGAAGTACACCGTCATGATCGAGGCGCCCACGAGCGAGCCTGCCCAGAACGGAATCCCGATGATGACGTTGAGAATGGCGGCGCCGGCGATCAACTGGCCCGCGAGAATCGAGAGCGAGGCGACGCAGATGAGCGCCGCCACCGTCGCCCTGACCGACGGCCCGAAGCGGAACTCGAGATAGTCGCCCGTCGTGTAGAAGTTGTGCGCCTTGGCCAGACGCCACAGTGGCGGTGCCACCCAGAAGGCGAAGACAAACGAAGCCAGGCCGGCAGCGCCGACCCACCACCACGTGCTGATGCCGTCGCGGTAGGCGAAGCTTGCCACCCCCACCGTCGAGCCTGCCCCGATGTTCGACGCCAGCATCGACGACAGGATCAAGCCAGGGCCCAGCGAGCGGCCGGCGACGAAGAAATCGGCACTCTGCCGGATGAATCGCGCGGTCCACAGACCCATCGCGACGATCCCGAGCGAGTAGACGATGAGGAGGACGAGGTGAATGTTCACTGCGCCTCGAGCTCCACGCTGAACAGCCTGCGCCCCTCGAGGTTGTGGAGCGCGGCCGTCAATGCCTTCGTTCTAGCGTCGAACGTGAGCGTGCCGAAAAACTGAAGCCCTTCGCTTGGCGGGCGGTTCGGCTTCATTCCGTCAGGAATGCCGCTGAAGCGCACCTCGGGGCCGAACGTCGGATCGAGCTCGTTCGGGCCGAAGGTGCCGGCGTTGAGCGGCCCGGCGACGAGCTCCCAGAAAGGATCGAAGTCGGTGAAGCGCGCACGGGCGGGGTCATAGTGGTGGGCCCAACGGCGCGCCGTCTGTCGCGTTGGCGACGGCTTCGAAATGGTCGGGGAAGTCGCGCACGACGAGACCGATCGGGACGCTGGCCACCATCACCTTCCACGTCGCCCGGCTCGCCGCCAGGTGCTGCTTGAGCCACACCATCTGCTCGGCGCCGAGAATCGCAGAGGTCGCGTCGAGCGTCGTCTGCCGGTTCTCGCTGTTGGCACCGCGGTAGCTGCGCATATCGAGGGCGAAGATGTCCATCGCCGAGCCGTGCACGATGCGACGATAGAGGCGCTCGGGATCGTCTCCCCGATTCGGCAGCGGCGTATACTCGAAGAGCGCTTGGGTGGCGCGCGCAGCCAGTAGCGCCGTGCTCTTCACGCGGTAGCGCTCGTCCTTACTGAGATCGCGGGTCTCGTACCAGTTGTCGCGCACTTCATGGTCATCCCAGGTGACGATCTGCGGCACGTGCGCGTTGAAGCGGCGCATGTGCTCGTCGAGCAGGTTGTAGCGATGATTGCCGCGAAATTCGTCGAGCGTCTCCGCCGCTTTCGATTTCTCCGGCGTCACCACGTTCTTCCACACGCGACCGTCATCCAGCGTCACTTCGCTGACGAGCGGCTGGTCGGCATAGATGGTGTCGCCGCAATTGACGAAGATGTCCGGCTCGGCGCGCCGCATGGTGTCGTACAGTCTCAGCCCGCCCCAATCGGGATTGATGCCCCAACCTTGTCCCACGGTATCGGCCGACCACGCCAGCTTGACGTCACGTGAGCTCTCGGACGCCGCGGTAGAGAAGCTACCTGCAGAGGGCTCGCTCCACAGGCGCAGGTCGGTCAGGTCCTGGAACGTCACCCGATAGAAGATGCGTTGGCCGACGGGAAGATCGGCAAGTACGACGCGCGCGGTGAAATCGGCGGCCTCGAGCGCAGCCGGACCTCGGACCCGTCGAACGTCGCGGAAGCTTTCGGTCGTCGAATACTCGACGACCATTCGTGCGGGGCGATCGGCACGGCTCCAGACGATGGCGCGCCCGTCGCCGAGAGCGCCGGACGCCACGCCCTGTGGCAGCAGCGGCCTAGCGCCTTGTGCTGAGAGGATGGCGGGAGCTCCAGCGGCGAACATCGCGGGCGAGAGCATGCCGGCGCCCGCGGCGAGCGATCGGCGCACGAATCCGCGCCGATCGATAGTGCGCGATTGCCTCACTTGAACCGCGCTGGAACCGTGCCGAGCTCGCGAGCCGATGGCACTCCGGCCAGACTCTCCGTCTTGGCCACGGCACGCACGATCGCTTCGGCCATCGCGTCGGCGGCGAGGGCACCGATGACCGTCAGATTGGCTTCGCCGTCCCAACGTCCGGTGGCCAGCGAGAACACCGTGTCGCCGTCGCCGACGGTGTGCGACGGGGTGATGGCGCGCGCGTATCCATCGGTCGCCATCAGCGCCATCCTGTTGACGTCGGCTTTGGTCAGCCTGGCATTCGTGGCGACGAGCCCGATCGTCGTGTTCTCACCGGGGCGGGGCTGCGCTCGTTTGAGCAGCTCGCCCGTCCGCAGCAGGCGGCGCACGTCGGACAGGCTCTTGCCATCGTCCGCGCGAACGCCAGCGACAACCGTGCCGGTTTCCGGATCGACGATGTCACCGACGGCATTGACGGCGACGATGGCACCGACGACGAGCCCATTGGGAAAGGAGATAGCTGCCGTTCCGAGGCCGCCCTTCATCGCGCCGCGGCCCATCCCCATCTTGCCGACCGTCGCGCCTGCGCCTGCCCCCACGTTGCCCTCTGAGACGACCGCGTCGCTCGCCGCCCCGGCAGCCTTGTAGCCGCAGTCGGCCGTCGGCCGGATCGTCGGGTCGCCACCGAATCGCAGATCGAACAGGATCGCGGCCGGTACGATCGGCACCACGCCGGCAGGGCCGACGTTCCAGCCAATCTTTCGCTCCTCGAGCCAGCGAACGACGCCCTGCGCCGCGTCCAGGCCGTAGGCGCTGCCGCCGGACAACGTGACGGCATTCACCTTGTCCACCATGTTGAGCGGGTCGAGCAAATCGGTCTCGCGTGTCCCCGGGGCGCCGCCACGTTGGGAAATGCCACCCACGGCGCCCTCGCCGTCGATGAGGATCACCGTGCAACCGGTGGGCCGCTCGGTCAGCGTGTGGTGACCCACCTTGATCCCCGGCACGGCGGTCAGGCCTTTGAGTGCGGGCTGCGCCTGGATCAGCGCCTGCACGCCGCCTAGAGTGAGAGCCGCCACGACGGTGAGAAAAGCGCGGTGATGCTTGCTGATCCTGTTCATGGACGCCTGCTCGTGATCATCGTAAACGAGATGTTACCGCGCCCGAAGCACCTTCCAGCACTCATGTTGCCGAGCCGCCGAGGTGCCCATGTTGCTTCGGTCGATGGGAAGATCGACGATCCACCCGTTCTCGTTCGGATTGAACTGGAGGGCGGGTGCGATGTCGAAGACGTGGCTCGCGGCCGTCAGGGCGGCTGCGCTCATCTGCTGGAGCGGCGAGATGTCGTCGAGCACCATGAAGCTCCGCCCATGCGTGCCGAGAATCAGATCGTTGTCGCGCGGGTGGACCACGAGGTCGTAAATGGCCACCGTCGGCATGCCCTTCCACCGCGTCCAGTGGGCCCCCCGGTCGATGGATACGAAGAGGCCGAACTCGGTGCCGACATAGAGCAGATCCTGGTTCTTCGGCACACAACGTTTGGATCCGTCGGGTTGATCGCGACGTCGCCGATGGAGACAGTGGTCTCGGAATCGAAGACGTTCTCCCAGCTCGCGCCGCCGTTGATGGTCTTGAGCAGGCCACCTGACGCCGACGCGGCGTAGAAGATGTCAGGGTCGTCTTCGGATACGGCGAGGTCGACGACACGTCCGCTCATCACGGCGGGTCCGACTTCTCGACGGGTAATGCCTTCGAAAATCGACTCGGGAATTTGCGCCGCTGCCGGGGTCGCCCAGAGAAGACTGACGAGGAGAACGGCGACGCGTCCAGTGAACATGTGCACCTCGGTCACTGATTGATGGGCTGAGCTCAAGGCTGGAAGGCCTGAAGGCCTGAAGACTTACGCTTACGATCAGGCTCGCCTCCAAGCCTCCAAGGCCCGAGCCTCAAGCCCCAAGCCTCAGGCCTCAAGGCTTGAAGGCCTGAAGCCTCAAGCCTCGAGCCTCCGAGCCTGCAAGGGTCAAAAGCTGTACTTCACCGCCAACTGGACGATGCGCCCGTCTTCCGAGGTCGTGATCCGGCCGAAGTTGGCGTTGCCGATACGGTTCTCCGGCTGACCGAAGCGTGTCTGGTTGAACAGGTTGAACAGCTCCACGCGGAATTGCAGCCGGTGCCGAGCCGTGACGCCCACGTTCTTGAAGAGCGACAGATCGGTGCGGGCGAAACCGGGGCCGCGAACCTCGTTTCGACCTTGGTCGCCCGGCTCGGCGGTTTGCGCGCGCGGCCGCTGCTGGAAGCAGGAGGTCTCGAACCACTCGTCCACCGTGTTCGGGGCCCCGTCGTTCGGATCGCACGTCAGATTGGGGCGGTTCGTCAGATAGCGAATGCTCGTGACCGGATCCCATACGGTGAACGGGAAACCCGTTTGCGCCTGCACGATGCCGTTGACCTGCCAGTTGCCGGCGATGTGCCGCACGATGGGGTTCATATTCTCGGGCGTCGGTAGCTCCGCCGAGAAGCTGACGACGAAGCGGTGACGCACGTCGAAGAGGGCATCGCCCTTTTCGAGCTCGAGTGCGCGATCGATCGAGGCCTCGTCAGCGATGGTGACCGGGAGCACCGGCCGTTGATCGCCGCCGATGTTCAACCCCGACACGTGATCTTGGGCATGGCCCAGCGTGTACGACAGGAGAAAGCTCATACCGCGCGTTTGCCGCATCCGCAGGCTGGCCTGCAGCGAGTCGTACCAGGATTTCGCCACCGAGAACGTCGGGCGAACCAGGCTGAAGGCAGGGAAGATGCGCGCCCCCGGCACGGTCTGACCAGCGGCATACACCCCAGGATTCACTTCCATGAAGATCGGCAAGTTCTTGCCGCGGGAGCCCACATAACCCACTTCGACGCCGAGGTTGGTGCCCACTTCCTGTTGCCACGTGAGGTTGAAATGCTGCGCCGAGGGCGTCGTGAAATCCTCGCCCCATCCGATGAAGATGAGCCCGGGCGGGAACAGATTGGCGCCACCGCTGGTGGCGGACAGGGGATCGCGTAGTGAGAGCGGCGCCGGCGGCGCGTTCACTTCGAGGAGCGGCGTGAAAGGCGGCGCGAGGACACCGTTCTGGAAGAAGTCGCCCTGTCCGGCGAGCGAGTCGTAGAAGATGCCCCACGCCGCGCGCAGGCTCGATCGCCCGGTGCCCGCGGGATCCCACGCCATACCGATTCTGGGGGCGACGTTGTTCTTGTCGGTCTCGTAAGTGCCCCGCGGCACGCCCGGATCGCCGGGATAGACCAGACCGGTGGGTGCGTTCGGAAAACGCTGCGACTGCTGGCCGGGGCGGAAGGCGTTCAGCGCGTCGCTCTCCTCGACGAACGGCTGCGACAGCTCGTAGCGCAGCCCGAGATTCACGGTGAGGTTCGACCAGGGCCGGAACTCGTCCTGCGCGTAGCCGGCCCACGCCGTTCCCGAGCCGTCCTGGCTCGCGTTGGCGGTCGTCCGCCGAAACTGGCCAGGCAATCCGAGCAGGAAATCGGCCACCGCATTGCCGGTGAGCGCCCCGTTGAACGTGAAGTCGCCATTGGGACGATTGACGAACGCGATGAACATGTGCTCGCGGCGGACGTCGAAGCCGAACTTCAGGGAATGGCCGCCGCGAATCCAGGTGAAGTCGTCGCTCAGCTGGAAGGTTTCGTTCAAGCGCTCGACGAAAGGCTGTTGCACGTCGCCCAATCCCCCGAGGCCGGCGCCGGCGCCAAACAAACCACTGATCGTGATGTTGGCGATCCCCTGCGCCGACGGCACGTTCTGCGGCACGTTGATGCCGAACTCCGAGTTGGTCAGCCCGCTGGTCGCCTGCGGCGTGGCCGCGATGCGGTTGTAGGAAAATCGCGCCTGATTGATCTTGTTCGAGGAGAACACATACGTGTCCGCGAACATCACATCTTGCAGCGTCGCACGGGCTTCGGTGCCGATTGGCCGCGTGATGGCTGGCTGCACCGACTCGGACTCGCTGCGAATGTAGCGACCGAGCACGCTATGGTCGCCCGTGAGCTGGTAGTCGAAGCGCAGCCCCACTTGATCGCGATCGTCGGTGTTGTCGGGTGACACGACGTAGCGATTCCCTGCGGTGTTGGCTCGGGGCACGAAGCGGTCGAGCAGTTGCTGCGCCGCCGGGTCGATCCGATTGGCAGGTATGACGTTGCCCGGAAATGGCAGACCGGTCAGCGGATCGCGAATGGTGGTCGAGCCGAAATTGCCCTGCCGCTGGGCGTCGCTCAACACCAGGATGTTCTGCGTCGTGCCGCTCGTGTTGCGGAAGCCTTCGTAGTAGCCGAATCCGAAGAGGCGGTTGCGCATCAGCGGACCGCCCAAGCTGCCGCCAAACTGATTCTGCTCGAGCTTTGGCTTGGCTTGGTCAGGCGCGGCGAAGAAGTTTCTCGCCTGCAGGGCGTCGTCGCGGTTGAACTCCCAGGTGGCGCCGTGCAGCTCGTTGCTGCCGCTCTTGGTCACGACATTGATGACCGACCCGGCGCTCCGTCCGTACTCCGCGGTGTAGGAGTGGGTCAGGATCTTGAACTCCTGAATCGCATCGGGCGGCGGGCGCAGCACGAAGCCGGTGTTGAAGGTGTCGTTGTTGCTGGCGCCGTCGAGCAGGAAGTTGTTCGACTGATTGCGCATGCCGTTGACGCTGAAGCCAGAGGTCGTGGCGCCGAAGCCGCCAGGTGTGGCCTCGCCGGAGGCGCCGCCGAGACCAGACGGCGGGGCGACGACGCCCGGGAGCAGCGTGCCCAGCTGCGTGAAATTGCGCCCGTTCAGGGGCAGCTCCACCACTTTCTTCTCGTCGACGACGATGCCGAGCGTCGCGTTGGACGTCTCGACGAGCGGAGCGTCGGCCGTGACGCTGACCGTCTCCTCGAGCCCGCCCACGGCGAGCTGCATGTCGACGCGCGCCGTGCTCTCGACGGTCACGGTCACGCCCTCTCGCAAAACGGTCTTGAAGCCGGCCAACGTGCCCTTCACCTGATAGGGCCCCGGTTGCAGCAGCGGCACCAAGAAGTAGCCGTCTGAGCCAGTGGTCGCGGAGCGTGACTGCCCGGTCGCCGTGCTGGTCACCTCGACCAGGACACCGGGCATCAACGAGCCGGTGTCGTCGGTGACCACCCCGGCGATGGAACCGGTTGCTTGCGCCGACGCGTCAATCGGACCCAAAGCCAGTGCGAGGAACCACGTCAGCACCCACAGCGATGACTTTCGCATACGGCCACTCCTTGCCTCGTTGAACGCCCGTGCGGGCACGAAACCTGGCTTCAGGCTTCAGGCTTCAGGCGCCAGGCCGGGCTCAAGGCTCAAGACAGTAGAGCGTCGCACGATAGCTCTAAACTCTCGAGCGGGAAGCCGGAAGCCGGAAGCCGGAAGCCTTCCATTAAAACTGTCTCGACCACTCGCGCGGCCAGCGTTCGACCACGATCTTCTTGTCCGTGTAGAACTCCACCGCGTCGCGCCCCTGCGCGTGTAAGTCGCCGAAGAAGCTGCCTTTCCACCCGGAGAATGGGAAGAATGCCATCGGTGCCGGCGTGCCGATGTTGACCCCGACATTGCCCGCCTGCACGTCGTAGCGAAATCTCCGCGCGGCGGCACCGCTCGACGTGAAGATACAGGCCATGTTGCCGAACGACGAGGCGTTCACGGCCGCGATCGCGTCATCGAGCGAGTTGGTCGGCGTCACGCTCAACACGGGCCCGAAGATCTCCGTCTCCGCGAGCTCTCCAGCGGCGGCAGGCAGCTCGATCAGCGTGGGTCGCACGAAGTTGCCGCGTTCGTAGCCGGCGATGGCGGGGCGCCGCCCATCGAGCAGCATCGTCGCCCCGGCGGCGAGACCGCGGTCGACGAGCCCCTCGATTCGATCGCGGCTCTGAGCAGTGATGACAGGTCCCATCTCCACGTCGGGCTCGAGGCCATAGCCGACGCGTCGCGCCGCGGCTGCCTCGAGCAGGTGCGGCGTGAATGTTCGTTGCGCTTCACCAACCGGAACGGCGACCGAGGCTGCCAGGCAGCGTTGCCCCGCGCAGCCGAACGCCGAATCCATGATGAGCTTCACCGCCATGTCCATCTCGGCGTCCGGCATGATCACCACCGGGTTCTTGGCCCCGCCCTGACACTGGGCGCGCTTGCCCGACCGGGCCGCGCGCTCGTAGAC
>JAIVJN010000490.1 GCA_020200025.1 Acidobacteriota bacterium
CCAAACCGGATCGTGATGGGAATCGTGCCCGTTCTGCTCGGGACGAGGCTCATGCGATGGCGGCTTCGTCGAGCTCGGTGGGGTCACCCTCCACCTGCCACCGGCCGTCGCGGGTGGCGAGCCGCGCATCCGACGCGAGCACAGCGGCGCGCAGCAGCGCATGCACGCCGGGCGATGGCTCGACGATATGGCCGGCCTCCAGGACCCGACCGGTGGGATCATACCCAGCGCCTGAAAGGTCGAAAAGGTGCTCATCGGCCAGAACCTGCCGGACGGTCATCTCGTTCTTGGTCACCGTGCCTGTCTTGTCGGTACAGATCACGGAGGTGCTGCCCAGCGTCTCCACGATGGGCAGACGGCGCACGAGCGCATTGCGCTTAACCATGCGTCGGACGCCGATCGCCAGGGAGATCGTGACGACGGCGGGCAGCGCCTCGGGTACGACTGCGACTGACAGCGCAATGCCGAACATGAACATCTCGATGACAGGCAGGCCGCGTGCAAGACCAATGGCCACGACAAGCGCCACCACGGCCAACGCCGCCTTGCCCAGCGTGGCACCGAGACGATCGAGGTTCTCTTGCAAGGGCGTGCGGCTAGCTTCGACAGTCTCGACCAGTCGGGCGACATGACCAAACTCCGTTGACATGCCCGTCGATACGATGACGGCTTGGCCACGCCCGTAGGCCACCAGCGTCCCGGCGTACGTCATGTTCTTCCGGTCACCAAGTGACAGCCCCGCATCATCAAAGCGGGCAACCGTTTTCTCAACAGCCGCCGATTCCCCGGTGAGGGCGGCTTCGTCGACGGCGAGGTTGACGGCCTGCGTTACCCGCGCGTCCGCGGGAACGCGGTCGCCTGTTCGCAGCAGCACTACATCTCCCGGCACCAAGTCCCGGGTTGGCACGACCGTTTCCTCCGCATCTCGAAGCACGCGTGCAACCGGCGCAGCCATCTTTCTCAAGGCCTCGAGCGCTCGCCCTGCACGATGTTCCTGGATGAAACCGAGCAGCACGGCGAACAGCACGATCACCGTAATAACAGCTGCCTCGAGCGTGTGGCCGAGGAATCCGGATACCAGTGTCGCGCCGAGGAGAATCAGAATAAGGACGTTCTGGAACTGGGCTGCGAAGGTGTGCCACGCGGACACACGAGTCGGCGCCTGCAGCTCGTTTGGCCCGTAGACGTGAAGGCGCTGCGCCGCCTCGGTGCTCGCGAGGCCTGTGAACCCCGTGGCCAGGCGCGCGATCACTTCGTCCACCGACAAGATGTGCCAAACCGGATCGTGATGGGAATCGTGCCCGTTCTGCTCGGGACGAGGCTCATGCGATGGCGGCTTCGTCGAGCTCGGTGGGGCTACTCTCGATGATGTCACGGTCGTCTCCACTATGCCGCCCCACAAAGCGGGCGAACGAGGTCTACAGCTTTGAACTCCGCCGCCATCGCGAGGCCTAGCCACACCTCTGCCATTTACCCGCCCTCCTCAGGTGTTGTGTCGTGTCCGTCGTGCGGTCAAGCCCGCCTTCTCAGCGCTCGATCACGGACCGAGAACCGATCTGCGCGGCCGGTCGCATCGACCGCAGAGGCCGCCGTCGCTGTGTCAGGTGATGGTGAACCCTACTCCACTCGTACGCCGCCCATCCAAGGGCTATCAGCAGGAAGCTCACTGCCACCGGTTGGAATATGCCCGCGAGAAAATCCCACGCGCCCATGTCTTCTCCCTGCGGCTTCGTCGCAAACAAAGCGACGGTACTGGATGGTGATCTCATTGACAAATAGATAGTTATTCGATAAATCTGAGGTTTTTGTTATGTTTGGACGATGAGGTGCTCCGGGACATGGAAGAACGGCTCTTTCAACGCCAAGGCCGCACGCTGGTGCTCACCGACATCGGCCGCCTGGTTGACCGGTACGCATCGGAAATCTTCACCGCAGGCAGCGAACTGCTCGAGACTCTCAAGGGGCGGCCGTCAGGCCGCGCTCCGCGGCTCGCCGTGGGCGTGGCCAATGCGGTACCGAAGCTGGTCGTGTATCGTCTCCTACGTCCAGCGACAGAGGGCGCTGAGCCGGTTCAGATCACGTGTAGCGAAGGCGATCCCGATCAGCTCGTCGCCCAGCTTGCCACGCATTCGCTCGACGTCGTAATCAGCGATATGCCTGCCGCCCCGCACCTCCGCGTGAGGGTCTTCAACCACCTACTGGGTGAATCCGGAACAACGTTCTTCGCAGGGAAACCACTGGCGCAACGCCTACGGCGCCGATTTCCACGTTCGCTAGACGGCGCGCCGATGCTGCTGCCGACGATCAACACGTCGGTGCGGCGCGCGCTCGAACAATGGTTTGAAACCGAGGGACTTCGTCCGGTGGTGTCCGGTGAGTTCGAAGACCCGGCACTCCTCACGACGTTTGGAGAGTCGGGCCGGGCGGTATTTCCTGCGCCCACGGCTATCGAGGGCGAAGTGCTGAGGAGCCACGGCATGGCGGTCGTTGGACGTACATCAACTGTACGGGAGCGATATTACGCGATTTCTGTCGAGCGCCGCCTCAAACACGCGGGGGTCGCAGCGATCACGAACGCCGCCCGCACACAGATGTTCAGACAACAACGAAAGTCTACTCATCAGGCGCATTTGCCACCAACTGACGGTAAGAGATCGACTGCTTCCTTCACGACGCGCGGGTGTGCGACCCTTTCGGCACGGCACGCCTGCCGATGCGGTTCCGGTACGCGTCACCGCTGCGTTAAGCGTCGTGGCGGTACCGCGCCACTCCCCGTTCCCAATCGAGAGTCGTTGGTCACTCCATGACCTGTCGCTGATACGCTCCACTCATGCCCAAGCCTGCCACGATCGTCTGTCCGGTCGACTTCTCTGACCATTCCAAGGCGGCGCTGGAGCGGGCGGGTGCGTGGGCGCGGCACTTCAGGGCGCGGCTCATTGTCGTGACGGTCGTCGAACCGCTCCTGGTGAATGCGGCGGCAGCGACCTACGACATGGATCTCGTGCGAGATGAAGTGCTTCCCGAACTGCGTGACTTCGTCGACAAGACGTCCGTGGCCCGAGGAGACGGGGCGCCAGCACCTGAGATCATGGTGCTCCCGGGCGACCCCACCACGGAGATCGTTGCCCTGGCGAGGCGTCAGGACGCTCATTTGATCGTCCTCGCCACCCACGGCCTGAGCGGGTACCGCAAGATGTTGCTGGGATCGACGACCGAGAAGATCCTGCGGCAGACAACCGTGCCCGTACTCGTCGCGCACCCGCCAGAACGCACCACGCCGCCCGTCGACTTATCGCAGATCGCGGCCGGCCGTATCTTGGCGCCCGTCGACTTCAAGGACGAGTGCGTGGGGGAGATGCGAGCCGCCGCCGATCTTGCGCAAACATTCGGTGTCCCCTTGCTCCTCGTTCATGTGGTGGCGCCGGTCAGGGGCCTCGAACGCCTCCGAAGGCACCTCGAGGCGCACAACCGCGTGCAACTCGAACGAGCCGAGCAGGAGATTCAGCGTCTCCGTTCCGAGGTCGTGCTGTCGATCGACGTTGAAACGGTGGTCGCGGTCGGATCGCCTGCCGAGAAGATTGCGCAGGTCGCTGTGGCGCGAGGTGTCGGCCTCATTGTCATGGGCCTT
>JAIVJN010000070.1 GCA_020200025.1 Acidobacteriota bacterium
GAGGACCTCATCGAGCCGTTCAGGCAGACTACGATCTGATGTGAGCTGACAGGATCGGACTGCAGCCAAGCTGAGACGCCTACCGAGGCCCCATAAGGCCTTCGCGACGATTTCCTTCACGAGTCTCAGAGTACAATCCCAACTCCGGCCGCCTCGGCACGGTGTCCGTGCCGGTCGCACCGCGGAGACTGCGTGTTCGACTCGCTGTTCCAGTTTCTGTTCGAGTACCGCCCGTCGGTGTTCGCGCAAGGCGAGTTTCGCTTCTCGCCGACGATGGGGGCGTATGTTGCCGCGGCGCTTGCGCTCGTGGCGATGGTGCTCGCCGTCGTGAGTTCTCGCACGCGCGCCGCCCGGGCCCAGCCGCGCGATCGCGCCGTCCTGCTCACGCTTCGCCTTGCCCTCCTGACCTTGCTCGTCGTCTGCCTGTTTCGCCCGGTGCTCGTCGTACGGGCGGCGGTGCCGCAGCAAAACGTGGTCGGCGTGCTCGTCGACGACTCGCGCAGCATGCAGATCGGCGACGAAGCCGGGGCGCCGCGGGCGCAGTACGTGCAACGCGAGTTCGGGGCGGCCGACCGCGGGCTGGCCGCCCGACTCTCGGAACGGTTTCTCGTGCGCACCTTCCGCTTCTCGTCCGGCGCGTCGCGGCTCACCAACGAGGATGAGCTGTCGTTTCAAGGCGCGCAAAGCCGGCTGGGTGTTGCCATGGAGAGCGCCCGCCAGGAGCTGGCGGGATTGCCGTTGGCCGGTCTGGTGCTCGTCACCGACGGCGCGGACACGGCCTCGGGGTCACTCGGCGAATCGCTGCTCGGTCTGCGCTCGGCCGGCGTGCCCGTGTTCACCATTGGCGTCGGGCGGGAGACGCTCGACCGGGACATCCAAATCGGCCGTGTGACCACGCCCCGCACCGTCTTGAAGGGCACGACGCTGATGGTTGACGTCGTCTTGACCACCACTGGATACGAAGGCGAGACGGTCACGCTCGATGTCGAAGACGAAGGCCGCATCGTCGGCTCGCAAGAGGTGCGCCTGCCCGCTGATGCCGCGCCCGCGACGGCACGTGTGCGCGTCACCGCGGCAGAAGGTCGACAATGCCGACGAGCTCGTGTCCGGTTTCCCCAAGACGCGCGACGAGCTCTTCGAGTATCGCGGCTTGATCATCGGCAGCGTCGAAGCAGGCAGCTTCTCGGGCGACCAATTGCGCATGCTCGCGGAGTTCGTGGACCGTCGCGGAGGCGGCCTCCTGATGCTCGGCGGCGCGCGCGCGTTCGGCGAAGGCGGCTATGCCGGCACGGCGGTCGCCGATGTCCTGCCGGTGACGCTCGATAAAGCCGTCGGCGAGGGCGGCGAGCTCGCACATCTGACGGTGCGGCCGACACGGGCGGGGACGGCCGACGCCGTGACCCAGGTCGCCGACACCGAGAGCGCGTCGCTGGCGAAATGGACTGCCATGCCGCCCGTGCTCAGCATCAACCGCCTTGGCGGCGTGAAGCCCGGGGCCACCATCCTGCTGTCGGGCACGGACGAGGCCCGTCGGGAGCGGCCGGTTCTGGTCACGCAACGCTACGGTCGCGGCAGGAGCTATGCCTTCACTGTATTCGATTCCTGGGTGTGGCAGATGCACGCGTCGGTCGCCGTCGACGACATGACGCACGAGCACTTCTGGCGGCAACTCCTGCGTGGCCTCATCGACGGCGTGCCCGACCCGGTCGATGCGCGCACGCTCTCGGACCGCGTGGAGCCGGGCGAGCCGGCCGCGCTCACGGTCGATGTCGTCGACAAGTCGTTCGTGGCGCTCAACGATGCCAGCGTCGTTGCCCGGATCACGGGACCCGATGGGGCCACGAGCGATGTGCCGATGGCATGGACCGGCGAGCGCAGCGGCGAGTACCGGACGTCACTGCCGACGACCGTGCCGGGCTGGTACGAAGCCCGTGTCGAGGCGACACGGGGCGGTCAACCCGTTGGCCGCGCCGTGGTCCACGTGCAGGCGGCGCCCGGGGACGCGGAGTATTTCGATGCCACCATGCACGCCAGCACCTTGCGGCGCATCGCCGAAGAAACGGGCGGCCGCTTCTATCAAGCGGCCGACGCCGCGAGCGTCGCCGACGACTTGCGCTATACCGGTCGGGGGGTGACAACGATCGAAGAACGCGACCTCTGGCACATGCCGATCCTCCTGATGTTGCTGGTCGGACTACTCTGCGCGGAATGGGGATATCGGCGTGCAGTGGGCCTGTCCTAAGGTGACCGGTGCTTCGCGCGCCACGCCGGGAACGTGCGTCGGGCTTCTTGCAATCGGCTGCCTTCTCGTCACCGTGGCCGTCGAGGTGTTGGCGCAGGACGAGGGACCGTTCTTCGGCCGCCGCCGGCGACCAGCGCCCTCCTACGACAACGAACGGGTCGTCTACGATGGGCGCTTCGCGTTCGTCCGACTTCGCTACGGCGGCAGCGACGGCGGGTTCTGGCGCGAGCCGCCCTGGGCCCACGATTACCCGCGCGCCGAGCGCCATTTCATGCGGATCCTCGAAGAGCTCACGTTCCTGCGCCCCCACCGCGAAGCCAGCAATATCCTGACCCTGGACGATCCGGAGCTCTCCAACTATCCGATCGCCTACATGTCGGAGCCAGGCTTCTGGAGCATGAACGAGGACGAGACGACCGCGCTGCGCAACTATCTTCACAAGGGCGGCTTTCTCATCTTCGACGATTTCCGCGGCGCGCACTGGCAGAACTTCGAAGCGCGCATGCGCGAGGTCTTGCCCGAGGGTCGACTGGTCGAGCTCGACGCCACGCACCCGATCTTTCATTCGTTCTTCGAGATCGACTCGCTCGACTTCGTCCAGTTCTACGAGCGCAACGATCGTCCGCTCTTCTACGGCATGTACGAGGACAACGATCCCCAGAAGCGCTTACTGCTCGTCGCCAACTACAACAACGACATCGGGGAGTACTGGGAATTCTCCGACACCGGCTATGTCCCCATCGATCTCTCGAACGAGGCGTATAAGCTTGGAGTGAATTACGTCATGTATGCAATGACGCATTAACGGCAGGCGGCAGGCGGCAGGCGGCAGGCGGACCGCAGAACAGACACGAAGATGGCCGCCGAAAGAAGAGCGGTCCCTACGTCTGTAGCGGCCGGCCTTTAGGCCGGCGGAAATTCGTGGCTCCCGTGGACCTACTGACCGCCGCGAGAAGGAGAATTCCGTGAGCGAGGTGAAGACGATTGTCGAGCTCGAAACGGCTGACGATGTGGCGTTGGCCGATCGGATGAATGCCGGCCGCCAACGCGTGATTACCGAGCTCCGAAAGCTCATCATCGGCCAGGACGCCGTCATCAACCAAGTGCTGCTGACATTGTTCGTCGGCGGCAACAGTCTGATCGTCGGCGTCCCAGGACTGGCGAAGACGCTGCTCATCCACACCATGGCGCGCGTGCTCGACCTCAAGTTCTCGCGCATCCAGTTCACGCCCGACTTGATGCCCTCGGACATTACCGGCACCGACCTCATTCAAGAAGACTCGGGGACTGGTCGGCGGCAAATGGTCTTTGCGCCGGGGCCGATCTTCGCGAACATCGTGCTGGCCGACGAGATCAACCGCACGCCGCCGAAAACGCAGTCGGCGCTGCTCGAAGCGATGCAGGAGCATCGCGTGACGATCCAGGGGCGTACCTACACACTCGAGGAGCCCTTCTACGTCTTTGCCACGCAGAACCCGATCGAGCTCGAAGGTACGTATCCACTGCCCGAGGCCCAGCTCGATCGCTTCATGTTCCACATCGTCATCGAGCATCCGCCCGAGGAAGAGGAGCTCGATGTCGTGAGGACGACGACCGCCATTCTCGAGCCGCATTTCGAGCGGCCGGTCACGGGCTCGGACCTGGTGGCTTTCCAGCGTCTGGTGCGCCGTGTCCCCGTCGCCGACCCGGTCTTGCGCTACGCGCTGGCGCTCGTGCGGGCGAGCCGGCCGAAGTCGCCGACCGCACCCGAGCCGGTCAAGAAGTGGGTGGCGTTCGGTGGCAGCGTGCGGGCTGCCCAGTATCTGGTGCTCGGTGGCAAGGCGCGCGCGCTCACGAGCGGGCGCTATCACGTGAGCTTCGAGGATATTCGTGCGCTGGCGCATCCCGTGCTGCGCCATCGCGTGCTCACCAACTTTCATGCGCAGTCGGAAGGCGTGACCAGCGACACGTTGATCGATCAGCTCCTCGAGTCGGTCGCCGTTCCGCGGTCAGGGTTGTAGGATCCGGTGCCGTATAACCCAATTCCCGGCGCCCGCTTCGTCGACCCGGCCGTGCTCGCGCGCGTGGCCAACCTCGAGCTCGTCGCGCGCAGCGTCGTCGACGGCGTGATCAACGGCCTGCACCGATCGCCCTACTTCGGCGCGTCGGTGGACTTCGCCGAGCACCGCGGCTACGTGCCGGGTGACGACATTCGCCGGGTCGACTGGCGGGTCTTCGCGCGCACCGACCGTTTCTTCGTCAAGGAGTTCGAGGCCGACTCCAACTCGAACTTCTCCGTGCTGCTCGACGTGTCGAAATCGATGGCCTACGGCGCCGCGTTGTCCAAGCTCGATTACGCCAGGACGCTGGCGGCATGTCTCACCTACCTCGTCCATCGCCAGCGCGATCGCGTGGGACTGGTGACCTTCGACGAAGACATCGTCGATCATGTGCCGCCGTCCGCGAAGCATTTTGACGTCGTGCTCCATACCCTGGACCGCGTCAAGGCGGTACGACCGGGCCGACTCGGTCCGCCGCTGCGCAAGCTCGCCGAGCATTTCGGCCGCCGCGGCATTGTCGTGCTCATCTCGGATCTCTACGAGGACCCGGACACCGTGCTCGAGGCGATCGCCCCGATTCGGTTTCGGGGCAACGACGTGGTGATTTTCCACGTGCTGGATCCGGCGGAGATTGATTTCACCTTCACCGATCCGTCGGCCTTCGAGGACGTGGAGACCGGCGACACCTTGCCGATTGTGCCAGACCGCGTCGCCGGAGAGTACCGTGCTCTTGTCAAAGCGCACACCGACGGGCTCGCCCATCGCTGTGCCGCGCAGCGCATCGATTACACGCTGACGCCCACGTCGCTCCCGCTCGACTTCGCGCTGTTTACGTTCCTCTCCGCCCGGGAGCGCCGAGCGCGTTCCTGACGCCGTGGCGATCCGATGACATTCCTCGCCCCGCTCTTCCTCGCCGGCCTGGCCGCGTTGGCGGTGCCGGTCTTGATTCATCTGATCCAACGCGAGCGAAAGACCGTCACCGCATTTCCCTCGCTGATGTTCCTGCGCCGGATTCCCTACCAGTCAGTGCGGCGGCGACGGATTCGCCACTGGGCGCTGCTCGCCTTACGACTTGTCGCGCTCGCGCTCATCATCGCGGCGTTTGCGCGTCCGTTCTTGCGCGCGACCAGCGCGGCTGCGATGGCGGGCGGCGCGCGCGACGTCATTGTCGTGGTCGATCGCTCGTACAGCATGGGCTACGCCGATACATGGAGCCGTGCCCGGGCGGCGGCACGGCAAGCGGTCGAGGAGCTCGAGCCGAGCGACCGCGCGTCGCTCGTGTTGTTCGCCGGCGATGCGGAAGTGGTGGCGCGCTCGAGCGCCGATCGGGCCCAGCTTCTGGCGGCCCTCGAGGCGTTCGCCCCATCTCGGTCCGCGCGAGTGAGATCGCCAACCTCGCCGTCACGCCCGTGGCCCTGCAACGCGAGACGTTTTCAGGGCGCGAGCGGGCGGTGGTATCGGCGGGCGTGATCAATCGCGGCGACCAGCCCGTTCGCGACGTGACCGTGAACCTCGAGATCGATGGCAAGGTTGTCCAGGCGACGCGTGTCAGCGCAGAGCCGCACGGTGCCGCCTCGCTCACGTTCCCCGCCGTCACGCTCGACGCGCGCAACACCCGTGGCGCCGTGCGCATCCCGGACGACCGGCTGATGCATGACAACGTGGCGCATTTCGTGTTGTCGCCCGCCGAGCCGCTCGGCGTGGCGCTTCTCGGCTCGCCAGGCGCCTCGCGCGACGATGCGTTCTATCTGGCGCGCGCGCTGGCCATCGGCGACCGACCTCGGTTCGATGTCCGGTCGCACACCGGTGACGATGTGCCCGCTGACGTGCTGGCACGGACCCGCGTGCTCATCGTCAACGACACGAGCGTGTCGCCCGCGGGCGCCAGCCGATTCGCTGACTTCGTCGAGGCGGGCGGCGGGTTGCTCGTCGCCCTCGGGCCTCGCTCGACGTGGCCGGAGCGCGAAAATGCGACGCTCTCCGGCGCCATTGGTCAGACCGTCGATCGCACGAAGGGGACGCCCGCGTCGCTGACGGCGCTGCAATACGGTCATGCGATCTTCGAGCCGTTTCGCGCGCCGCGTAGCGGCGACTTTTCCTCGGCCCGCTTTTACGGGTATCGCGCCTTCACGCCCGCACCCGACGCCGAAACGCTTGCCAGATTCGACGATGGTGCCGCCGCGGTCGTCGCCCGGCGCGTCGGTTTGGGCCGAGTCGTCGTGTGGTCATCGACGCTCGACTTGGGTTGGAGCGACTTGCCGCTGAAACCCGTCTATCTGCCGTTCGTGCATCGCCTGGTTGGCCATCTCGCCGCCTATCGCGAGCGCCCGACGGCGTTGACAGTGGGCCAGGTGCTCGAGCTGCCCGCCACGCCCGGCAACCGCGAGCGCGTGGCGCTCGCGCCGAGTGGGCAGCGGCTGCCAATCGCCGGGGGGCAGCCCGGGGTTCTCGAGCTGCGCGAGCAGGGCTACTACGAGGTCCGCCAGCAGGGCACCGACGTGCCACCCACAGAGGTTGTCGCCAGCAACGTCGATTTGGCCGAGTCGGATCTCACGCCCATCGATCCGCAGGAGATGGTGGCGGCCGTGGGTGCAGCCGGCGACGGGGTCGGGGCCGGCCCGGCCGCAGCGCCGGCCGACGATGTACAAGAACGTACGCAGCGGATCTGGTGGTACCTCCTATTCACAGGTATCCTGCTTCTGACGGCAGAGACATGGCTTGCGCACCGGCTCTCCCGAGCCGCGTGAGCGCTGAGGAGACCTTCATGCTGGGTGCCCCGGAAGCCGGCGATCGTCGCACAGAGCTGACGGCGATCATCAAGCAGGTGCGTCGCCGCTGGCGCATCAAGCTGGCGATGGTCGGTCTCGTGCAGTGGCTCGCAGCGGCGATCGTGCTGCTGCTCGTCGCGGCCTACGCGCTCGAGACCTTCAAGTTCACGCCCGAAGCCATCGTCACCGGCCGAATCACGACGGGCGTCTTGCTCGTCGCGCTGGCGGGTTGGTTCGTCGTGCGGCCTCAGTGGCGGCAGGTCGATGACGAGCGGGTCGCGCTCTATCTCGAAGAGCACGAGCCCTCGCTCGACTCGGTGATGCTGAGCGCCCTCGACGCTCATGGCGCGGAGTCGCGGTCGCTGGCACTCACCAACCGGGTGATCGAGGCGGCGCTCGAACGGTGTCAGGGCATCGACGAGGGCCGCCGCATCGAGCGGCAGCCGATGCGCAAGTATGCGGCTGTGGCTGCGGCCGTCGTCGCGGCAGCCGTCGCCCTGGTCCTGCTCGGGCCTGGGTTCGTTCGTCACGCGCTGTCAGCGCTGTTCGTGCTGTCGCGCCCTGTGGAGGCGGCGGCGCCTTACCGCGTCGATGTCACGCCTGGCGACGCAACGGTGCCGAAGGGCGCGGACCAGACGATCACCGCTCAGCTCCACGGCTTCGACGCGGGAGAGGCCGCGGTGCTGATGCGCGGTGGGCCGGACGCGGCGTTTGAGCGGGTGCCGTTGGTGCGCCGCGAAGACGGCGGCTACGAAGGGATGCTGTTCGACCTTCCGGGTCCCCTCGAATACTTCGTCGAAGCGGCTGGCGTGCGCTCACGCACGTTCAAGCTCGACGTCGTCGAGCTCCCTTACGTGAAGCAGCTCGATCTCGAGTACGTGTTCCCGGCCTATACCGGCTTGCCGTCGCGCACGATCGAGGATGGCGGCGATGTGGCCGTGCTTGGAGGCACTGATGTACGAGTCAAGGTGACGCCGACGATGGCGGCGCCGGCGGGTCGCATCATCCTCGATGACGGCACCTCACTCCCGCTGGCGTCGAACGCGGACGGCACGCTGGGCGGCGGGTTCAAGGCGGCAAAGGACGGCTTCTATCGCATCGAGCCATCGAGCTCGACGCGGCATCGGGCCAGACCGTCAATGCCTCGCCGAACTACACGATCGACGTCCTGTCGGACGGAGCGCCGTCGGTGACGGTCTCGAAGCCAGGCCGGGACCGCGATGCCACCCCGGTCGAAGAGTTCTTCGTCGAGGCACGCGCCGATGACGACTTCGCCGTGCGCGAGCTGCAACTGGTGTACTCGGTGAACGGAGGTGCGGAGAAGGCGATTTCCCTGTTCAAGGGGGCACAGCCGCTGGCGGAAGTGACCGCCGGCCATACCTTCTATCTCGAAGAGCTCGGAGTGCAGGCCGGCGACGCGGTGTCGTACTACGCCCGCGCGGCCGACAACGACGTCATCGGCGGACCGAAGCGCGCCACGAGCGACATCTTCTTCCTGCGCATCCGTCCGTTCAACAAAGAGTTCAAGCCGGCCATGTCGCAGGGCGGCGGAGGCGGCGGAGGCGCCGGTGGGGCGGGCGACGACGTCGGCGGACTCTCTCAACAGCAACGGCAGATCATCGCCGGCACGTTCAACGTGCAGCGCAACCGGTCGTCACTTGCCGCCGATAAGCTGCGTGAGAGCATGGTGGTGCTCGCGCTCTCGCAAAGCCGGTTGCGCGAGCAGGTCGAAGGCCTTGTCGAGCGCATGAGCAGCCGGCTCGTGACGCCCGATCCGGCGTTTCAGAAGATCGCCGAGCTGCTGCCCAAGGCCGCGAGCGCCATGCAAGAGGCGGAAGCGAAGCTGCAGGCGCGAAACGCTGACGGGGCGCTCCCCGCCGAGCACAAGGCGCTGCAGTTGCTGCAGCAGGCCGAGGAAGAGTTCGAGCTTCAGGTGAGCACCCAGCGCAACGCGGGTGGCGGAGGCGGCGGCGGGGCCGGCTCGATTTCGGAAGATCTGGCCGATCTCTTCAAGCTCGAGCTCGACAAGATGGCCAACCAGTACGAGACCAACTCGCGAGGCAACGAACAGAACGCCGACCGCCAGGTCGACGAGCTGGCGGAAAAGCTGCGCGAGTTGGCACGACGGCAGGAGCAGGAGCTCGAACGGCAGCGACGGCAGGCGGCGGGCCAAGCGGCGCGTGGGGGAGGCCTCCCGGGCCGAGCGGGACGTAACTGACGCCCTTCAGCAGGCCCAACGCTTGGCGGAGGATCAGCGACGGCTTGCCGGCCAGGTGGGGGACTTGCCAGCGCCCGGCGCCGAACGACTGCAGAAATCTCAAGCGCTCGGCCAGCAGAAAGCCCAGCTCGAGTCGCGCGTCGCCGATCTCGAACGTCAGCTCGATCGCGCTGCCAGCGAAATGATGCGGGGCGAGCGCGAGGCGGGTCGTCGCATGCAGGAGGCCGCCGAAGGCATCCGCGACGACAAGATCAAAGAGACCCTGCGATATTCCAGGGGCCGCATGCTGCAAGGGGCCCAACCGGGAGAGTTACAGGAGTTCGAGCAAGACATCACGTCTGACCTCGACACCTTGCGGAAGCGCCTCGCCGACGCCGCTTCGGCAGTGGGCAAGGAAAATTCGGGCGACCGGATGACCGATGCCCTCGACAAGGCCCGGGCCCTGACGCGCGGTGTCGAGTCCCTCGGCCAGCGGATGGCCGAGCGTGCGAAGGGTGAGCAAGACGCCAACGCGAAGGGGCAGCCGGAGCAAGAGAGCAACGAACGCGCGGCGGGTGAGCAACCACAGCAGGGGCAAGAGGGGCAACGAGGGGCGCAAGGCCAACGGCCGCAAGGCAAAGCGGGCCAGCAGGGGCAAGGTGGGCAGTCAGGTCAAGCCGGTCAGCAAGGCGGTGAGGCCGGCCAGCGGGGCGATAGCGATGGACGTGGCGGCGACGGATCCACGACTGGACCGCTCGGTTCGGGAGGCGGGTGGGGCGACCGGCGTCCCGGCCGTTTCTCCGACGAAGACATCCGACAGTTCCGCGGCGAGGCACGACGCTGGACCGGCGAGGCGCAGGAGCTTCGTCGCATGTTGCGCGAGCAGAAGGTCGATGCACGCGAGCTCGACGAGATCTTGCGCCGGCTGCGTTCGTTGGAGGACGAGCGCGTCTATCGTGACGTGCAAGAGCTTGCGCGTCTTCAGACATTCGTCGGCGAGGGGTTGAAGCGCTTCGAGTTTGGCTTACGTCGGCGCGCGGGCGCCGACACCGAGCGCGTGTTGCTGTCGGGCAGCAGCGAAGTGCCCACCGAGTTCAAGAGCCTGGTCGAGGAGTACTACCGGTCGCTGTCGCGGCAGAAACCTCCGCAATGAGCCGGTGGGTGCGGGTGTTCGTCGTGTTGCTGGCCCTGGCGGGCGTCGCCGCGGCTCAGGAGCCGTGGTTTCGGGGCTTCGGAGGGGCAGGCGAGGGATCGGGCATGCCGGTCCGCTTTCCCAGCGCCGCGGACTTCGACGGCGGCTTCAACTTCTGCCGCCTGATGTATCGCAGCGTGCGACGACATCAACGAGGTCTCGGCTGGGGCACCGACTATCCGCACGCTGATATGAACTTGTCGATCAGATTGGGCGAGCTGACGAGGGCCCGCGTCAGTGCTCGCGCGGGAGAGCCCAATCACGTCGTGGTGCGGCCTACCGACGAATGGCTCTCGCACTGTCCGTTCGTCGTCATGTCGGATGCCGGCAGCGCGGGCTTCAACGAGGCCGACGTCGCCGCCCTGCGCGCGTACCTGCTCAAGGGGGGATTTCTCTGGGCGGACGACTTCTGGGGGCCGTGGGCCTGGCAGGACTTCGCCAACGAGATCGGCAAGGTGCTGCCACCGGCCGACTACCCCATCCAAGAGCTGACGCGCGAGCATCCGATCTTCAGGACCATGTTCGAGGTCGAGAAGATCCCCCAGGTGCCGTCCATTCAATTCTGGTGGGGCAGCAGCGGTGAAACCTCCGAGATGGGCGCTCAGAGCGCCGTGGCCCACATGGCCGCCATCAGCGATGCGCGCGGCCACGTCATGGTTCTGATGACGCACAACACGGATATCTCCGATGCGTGGGAGCGCGAGGCCGAGGACCCCGACTTTTTCTATAACTTCTCGCCGCAAGGTTACGCCGTCGGATTGAACGTCGTCCTCTACGCCATGTCGCACTGAAGAGGCGCCAAAGGGCGTCAGGTGGTCGGCGCCAAACCCACCTGACGCACGCCGCGTACTCGCCTCGCGATCAACCCTGCTTGCGGGAACTGCGCTTCGCCGCACGCTTGCGCGGCACCTTCGCGCCCTTCTCCCTCGCTTCCGAGAGTCCGATTGCGATCGCTTGTTCGCGGCTCGTGACGCGGCCCCCGCGGCCACCGGGTCCGCTTCGAAGGGTGCCCTTCTTCTTACGACGCATCGCGCCTTCGACACTCTTGCTCGCTGCGGCGCCGTAGCGCGTGGACGACTTTCGCGACCGGCTCGTTTTCGTCGCCTTCTTCGCCTTCTTTGCCTTCTTCGCCATGAGGTTCCTCCCTCGCGCGCCACGTCGCATCGTGCCGAGAAGTGGCACACATCAGCACATTTGTGTGCGCGTCGCGCCGCGACCGAAGTCAGCAACGTGGGGCAGCAAGCCGCATGCCGGGGCGACAGGTGCGACAGGTGCTCAGGTACTTGGGTGCGGGGGCCAGGTGCGACAGGTACGCAGGTACGTGGGTGCGAGGACCGGGTTCGGCGGGTGCGATCCGTTCGTCCACTCGGCGGCACCTGAGTACCTAAGTACCTGACGCACCCGTCGCACCTGACGCACCTGATCAACGCCCTAATGCAACGTGACTGGACCGGACGGTCCACGATCGAGCGCTTTCATCTCGAGGAGCTCGATCATCGACCGGCACCGCGCGAGCGCCCCGACCCGTTCGAGCAGCGCTTGGCGCTCGAGCGGGTCGAACTGCAGATACTGGGCGAGCGTGTTCACCAGGTCCTCATCGTCCATCGCGGCGGGCAGCTTCGTCGCCTCTGCCGGATCGCCGTCGGAGGGCGCCAGTAGCGCCTCGAGCCGACGGCGTTCCTTGCGCAGGGCCAGGCGATCCGGTTCTGGCAGCTCGTCACCGAGCGGTGCCACGAGCGCGCGGCGGTAGAGCACCTCGGAAGACGGAGCTTCCTCGCCGACGATGCGGAATTTCTCGAAGCCGCGAAGAATGATATTGAAGCGCCCGTCGGCGAGCCGCTCCACGTGCGTGATGAGTCCCGCGCATCCCACGTCGTAGGTCGCCGGCCGTCCCTCACCTTCTGATTCGGCCGCCTGCGGCAGCACCATGCCGATGATGCGGTCCCCGCCGAGCGAGTCGGTCACCATTTGCCGATACCGCGGCTCGAAAATGTGGAGCGGAAGGAAGACGTTGGGAAAGAGAACGACCGATGGCAGGGGGAAGAGCGGCAGGGTGGAGGGGAGCATCACGAATTTGCGAAATGAGGGATTAGGGAATGAGGGAATGACGGAGTGAAGGAACGAGGGAGTGAAGGAATGAGGCAGTGAAGGAATGTGGGAGTGAAGGAATGTGGGAATATGGGCCTTCACTCCTTCATTCCCCCACTCCTTCATTCCTGCACTCCCTGATTCCCTCATTCCCTGATACTTCAATGGATAGTACGAGTCTTCTTGTCCATGTAATCCATGAGCACGTACTCGCCGAGCGTGTACGGCGTCGTGAAGTACGCCTTGCCGCGGCACATCGCGGCCACGCGGCGGACGAATGCGACCAGGTCGTAATCGCGGGCCAGCATGAAGGTATTGATCATGATGCCCGCCCGTGCGCAGGCTGAGACTTCGGCGAGCGTCTCGCTGATGACGAACGGGTCGAGGCCGAACGGATTCTTGTAGATGCGGCCATCCGGCTGCGTCAGGGCCGAGGGCTTGCCGTCCGTGATCATGATGATCTGGCGCATGTCCTTGCGTTGCCGCTCGAGGATGCGGCGCGCGACGCGCAAGCCTTCGCGGGTGTTCGTGTAATAGGGGCCGACGCGGACACGGCCGAGCTCGGCGAGCCGAATTTCCTCGGCGCTGTCATGAAACAGAACAGCATGCAGCGTGTCGCCCGGATACTGCGTGCGGATGAGATGCGCCAGCGCCATCGCCACGCGTTTGGCCGGCGTGAAGCGATCCTCGCCGTAGAGAATCATGCTGTGGCTGCAGTCGAGCATGAGCACCGTGGCGCACGAGCTGTGGTATTCGCCTTGCGCGACCATCAGGTCTTGGTAGTCGATGTCGATGACTGGCCGGGGCTGACCACCTCCGCCCAAGGCGACGGGATCCGCCGAGGCCTCGGCATCGGCCGGGCGGGCCCCTACCCCGGCCGCCTGCCGCTGCACCGCGTTGAGAATGGTCGCCGTCGCATCCAAATTGAGCGCGTCGCCGAATTCGTACGGCTTCGGTGCGCCGCTCGTCTCGATGCCGGTCGAGAGGTCGCGCGTGTCGTGACGCCCGGCGCTGCTGTGTCCGAGCGAGCCCAGCAGATCGCGAAGCGCGCGGAAACCGAGAAAATCGAGCGCCTTGTCGGTGACCTCGAACCGCACGTGCTCGGCCGCTTCGGCCGTGCCGCCACCGCCGCGCCGCCGCTCGCGCTCCTGGTCGAGGTCGGGCGGGGCGGTGATGTAGCCCGACTCCTGCATCTTCTCGATGATCTGTTTGATCAGCTCTTCGAGGTGGTCGCGCATGCCTTGCGCGTCGCCATCGGCGGGCTCGCCGAGCAACTGTTCGAGAACGTCGGGCGGCAGGACTCCTCCGCTGAACAGCGCTTCCATAATGGCGTCGTGCAGCGCCTGCAGCGTCCGGTCGCTGCCGTCGGACGGATCGCCCCAGGGGCCCTCGAATCCGCTCGACAGCAGCAGCTCGGAGAGCTTCGAGACCAGCTCCTCCATGTCGAGATCGTCGAGGAGCGACGGAATGTACTTCGAATATTTGTAGCGCATGTCGATGTCTAACCGCTTGAAGGCCTCCAGGCCTCCGCGCCTCCAGGACTCCAGGCCTTCAGTTGTAGTACCGCTTCTTCCGCCCGCGCGAGCTGCCGCCCTTGGGGTCGTCGTCATCATCATCCGGCGTCAGCACGGGTGTTCGCGAAGGTGTCGGGATGGACTTGCGCGCCGGTTCGCTGCCGTGAAAGCCGCGCTCGTCACTTCGGCTGATGTGCTTCTGCGAATACAAGCCTTCGAGCACGAAGTCGACGGCGGCCGCCACCCGCGGCGCCGCGGCGTCGGGCGCCATGCCACCGCTTCGATGAGCCAGGTCGATGAGGCCGCGCACACGACCGGCTTGCTCGAGGACGTTGGCCGCGCTCTCGAGATCGCTGAGATTCAGGCTGCCGCCGTTGTCGAACCATTCGACGACCGGACGTACGTCGGCATCCGACACATAGCCTTCGAAGATGCGCGCGACGGCCGCCCTGACGAGCTCCCGGCCGATGTGCTCGGCGCCCTTCAGTTCCCCTTCGTACTCGAGCTCGAATTTCCCGATCATCGACGGCAGGGCTGCATAGACGTCGGTGATTCGCGGCACGACGGGCGATTCGCCGGCAACGAGCGCGCGTCGCTCGGCGTTGGAGATGGCGGTTTCGAGCGCGCTGATCGGCATGCGCTGGCTCACGCCCGATCGCTTGTCGACACGGCGATCGTTCCGCGCCTGAAAAGCGATCTCTTCGACGACTTCGCGCACGAAGAGGGGCACCTCGATGCCTCCTCCGGCACGATCGGTCCATGCTTCTTGTGCGGTGATCGCTTGCGCGTCGGCGCGGTTGGCCATGTAGTGGGTGCGGATCTCGGCACCGATCCGGTCTTTGAGCGGCGTGATGATCTTGCCTCGCGCCGTGTAGTCCTCGGGGTTCGCCGTGAAGACCACCATGACGTCGAGTGGCAGGCGGACCGGATAGCCTTTGATCTGAACGTCGCCCTCCTGCAGGATGTTGAAGAGGCCGACCTGGATCTTACCGGCCAAGTCGGGCAGCTCGTTGATCGCGAAAACGCCGCGATTGGCCCGGGGCAGCAGCCCGAAGTGCATGTTGAGCTCGCTCGACAGGCTGGAACCGCTGCGCGCGGCCCGGATCGGGTCGATGTCGCCGATCATGTCGGCGATGGTCACGTCGGGCGTGGCGAGCTTTTCGACGTAACGCGCCTCGCGCCCGAGCCAGCCGATTGGCATGGCATCGCCCTCGGTTTCGACGCGTGCACGAGCGTAGGCCGACAGCGGCGCCAGCGGGTCGTCGTTGATCTCGCTTCCGGGTACGACCGGCACGTACTCGTCGAGCAGCGAGGTCAGCGCCCGAAGAATGCGCGACTTGGCCTGCCCGCGCAGCCCGAGGAGGATGAAGTTGTGACGCGCGAGGATGGCGTTGATGATTTGCGGCACGACGGTGTCGTCGTAGCCGATGATGCCGGGAAAGAGCGGCTGCCCCGTTCGAAGCTTGGCCGCCAGGTTCTCTCGAACCTCGTCCTTCACAGAGCGTCGCCGAATCTCGCCGCGCGAGACCGCCGCTCGCAATTCGCCTAGGGTCGTCATCCAAGATTGCATAGGTACTCGATTCTAGCCGCTCTCGAGCTCTCGAGGTTCGGTTCTCGCGGTTTGGATTGCGATCCACGCGTGGGTGATTCGGCCACGCCTTATGATCGGGCGGTGTCACGGGTCTTTGAGTCATCCCACCCTCTGGTGTTTGCCCATCGGGGTGGCGCAAGGCTCCGGCCCGAGAACACGTTGGTCGCCTTCGAGCACGCAGTAGCGCTCGGGGCGGACGGATTGGAGTGCGATGTTCACCTCTCGCGCGACGGCGTGCCCGTCGTGATTCACGATGCCACCCTCGAACGGACCACCGACGCGCGAGGCCCCGTCGCGGCGATGGCCGCTGCCGAGCTAGCGCGTGTGGACGCTGGCTATTACTTCGACGCCGGCGGCGGGTATGCCTTTCGTGGACGCGGCATCGGCGTCCCGACGCTCGACGAAATGCTCCGTCGCTTCGACACGGCAAGGGTCATCGTCGAAATGAAGGGCAGCACCCCGACGCTCGCCCGGGCGGTCGTCGATACCGTTCGAAACGCGGACGCTGCAGAGCGAGTGTGTGTCGGCTCTTTTCACGAGGGTGCGCTCGACGTGGTCCGTGCCCTGGCGCCAGAGTTGGCCACGAGCGCCTCGGCCAGCGAGGTCCAATGGACCTTGTATCGATCGTGGATCCGCTTGATCCTGCGGTCCCGGCGCCGCTATGTGGCGTTTCAAGTGCCAGAGCGGTCGGGCCGACTGGCGGTCGTTTCCCCGACCTTCGTGCGGCACGTACACCGAGAAGGACAAATCGTCCAAACGTGGGTGATCGATCGCCGCGAGGACTGCCGGAGACTGCTCCAGTGTGAACTTCATTCGTGCCCTCTCGCCGGCGGATCGCGCCCGCGGAGTCGTGACGGCGAGCACCGGTAATCATGGGCAATCGATCGCGCTCGCGTGCCAGATCGAACACGTGCCGTGCACGGTGTTCGTTCCCAACGGCAACAATCCGGAGAAGAATGCGGCGATGCGCGCGTTCGGGGCCCAACTGCGCGAGGGCGGCCGCGACTTCGACGAAGCGCGCGAGCGATGCGAGCGGACAGCGGCCGAGACCGGCGCTCGCTACGTCCACTCGGCCAACGAGCCACTGCTTATCGCCGGTGTTGCGACCTATGCCCTGGAGGTGTTCAAGAGCCTCCCAGATGCGGATGTCGTGCTCGTGCCGGTCGGGGGCGGCAGCGGCGCTTGCGGGCTCATCACCGTGCGCAACGCGCTCGGCGCGCGCACCCGCATCGTCGGGGTCGGTGCCGAGAATGCCGATGCCGTGGCCCGCTCTTGGCGCGGCCCCGAGCGTGTGGTCGGCGCGTCCGCCGATACGTTCGCCGAGGGCATGGCCACGCGCGTCACATTCGACCTGACGTTCGGATTGATGAAGCAATATCTCGACGACTTCGTGCTGCTCTCGGAAGCGGAGCTCGCCGGCGGCGTGCGCTTGTCCCTCGCCGCGTGCCACAACCTCGCAGAGGGCGCAGGTGCCGCCTCGCTGGCCGCGGCAATGAAGTTGAGGCACGAGCTGACCGGTAAGCGGGTCGTGTGTGTGATGTCGGGTGGCAATCTCGATCGGGAGAAGCTCGCATGGATCCTGCGCTCGGCGTAGGGCTCGCGCCGGTTAGCAGCCCGTGGTGAAAGTCCCGGCGAGCACCGAGACCGGTGAGACGCCCCGGCACCCCAGCACGGCTGCCGCGCTGGGGACCCCGCCCCGCGGGCAAGGCGCGACGACTGAGAATATCGGCCCAGCTGCACGCCTCGATCGTCGCCTGCGAGCGCTGTCCCAGGCTGCGGACGTACTGCCAGGGCGTTGCGCGGGACAAGAAGCGCGCCTATCGCGACGACACCTACTGGGGCCGACCCGTGCCGGGATTCGGCGATGCGGACGGACGGGTGCTGCTCTTGGGCCTGGCACCGGCCGCGCACGGCGCCAACAGGACCGGTCGCGTCTTCACCGGCGACGGCGTCGGAGGTTCGGGCGACTTTCTGATGAGTGCGCTCAATCGCGCCGGCTTCGCCAACCTGCCGACCTCGCACCATCCAGAGGATGGCCTTCGTTTGCACGATGTCTATATCGCAGCGGCCGTACGCTGTGCGCCGCCCGACAACAAGCCGGCCCGGGCCGAGATCACCACGTGCCTCGATCATCTCGACGCCGAATTGACGCAGCTTCCGAATCTTCGCGTGGTCGTCGCGTTGGGTAGGATTGCCTGGGACGCCTGGTTTCAATTGATGGCGCGTCGGGAGCGTGTCATGCCGAGGCCCATCTTCGGTCATGCCGTCGTCTGGCACCCCCCGAGCGGGCCCGAGGCGAGCCCCGGGAAGGGCTGGCCGATCGCCAAGCCCACGATCGTCGGTGCGTTCCATCCCTCACGGCAGAATACGAATACCCGCAAGCTGACCCCGGCAATGTACGACCAGGTCTTCGGCCGAACGCTGCCAGAGCTGCTTCGAGCGAGATGACCGACAATCGGGCGCGCGTGGCCGGGCTCGGCAGCGTGCGCCGCGCCGAACTCGTCAGCAGGCGAGACGGAAATCATCGCGAGCGGACTACAATGGGAGGGTTTACCAATCGAGAGAAGGCTGAGAGGGAAAGGTCACGGACGACCATGAGGAATACTGCACCCACGGACGCCGCTGAGCTCGAAGCGCTCGAGACACGCGAATGGCTCGAGTCGCTCGATTATGTCCTGCAGCGCGGAGGACCGGCGCGCGTCGGTCGACTGCTGCGCGACCTCGGCATCCATGCCCGCCAGGCCGGCGTCAAGCTGCCCTTTACCGCCAACACTCCGTACATCAACACGATTCACGCCACCGAGGAGATGCCGTATCCCGGCAGCCGCGAGATCGAGCGTCGAATCAAGAGCCTCGTCCGTTGGAACGCGATGGCCATGGTCGTCCGAGCCAACCGCATCGAGGACGGCATCGGCGGACACATCTCGACCTTTGCATCGTCGGCGACGCTCTATGAAGTGGGGTTCAATCACTTCTTCCGCGGACGGGAAAACGGGCAGGAAGGCGACCTCGTCTACTTCCAGGGACACGCCTCGCCGGGCATCTATGCGCGAGCGTTTCTCGAAGGGCGAATCTCAGCCGAGCAGCTCGAGAGCTTCCGGCGCGAGCTGAAACCGGGCGGGGGGCTGTCGTCATACCCCCATCCCTGGCTCATGCCCGATTTTTGGGAGTTTCCCACCGTGTCGATGGGACTGGGTCCCATCATGGCGATCTACCAGGCGCGCTTCAACCGCTACCTGGAGGATCGCGGCCTCAAGCCGGTCACCGACTCGAAGGTATGGGCGTTTCTCGGCGATGGAGAGACCGACGAGCCCGAGTCACTCGGCGCCATCACCCTCGGCTCACGTGAAAAGCTCGACAATCTCGTCTTCGTCATCAACTGCAACCTGCAGCGCCTCGATGGGCCGGTCCGCGGCAACGGCCAAATCATCCAGGAGCTCGAAGCGATCTTCCGCGGCGCCGGGTGGAACGTCATCAAGGTGCTCTGGGGCAGCGAATGGGATCAACTGCTCGAGAAGGACACCGAAGGTCTGCTCGTCAAGCGCATGGGCGAGATCGTCGACGGGGAGTATCAGAAGTATGCGGTCGAATCGGGCGCGTATGTGCGCAAGCACTTCTGGGGCGCCGAGCCGCGGCTGCTCGAGATGATCAAGCACCTGTCGGACGAGCAGCTCAAGAAGCTGACACTCGGCGGTCATGATCCGGTGAAGGTCTACAACGCCTTCCGTCGCGCCAGCGAAACGAAGGGGATGCCGACGGTGATCCTGGCCCGCACCATCAAGGGCTACGGCATCGGCGAGGCGGGCGAAGGGAAGAACATCACGCACCAGCAGAAAAAGATGAACGACCAGGAAGTGCGTGCCTTCAGGACGCGCTTCGGCATCCCGATCTCGGATGAGGAGGTGGCGAAGGCCCCGTTCTATCGACCGCCGCCGGAGAGCGCAGAGATCAAGTACATGCTCGAGCGACGCGCCGCGCTCTCGGGGCCGGTGCCGCGGCGCGAGGTCCGCGCCGAGTCCATTCGCCCGAAGCTTGCCGAGCATTTCGAAGAGTTCGCCAAAGGCACCGGTGACCGGAAAGCCTCGACGACGATGGTGTTTGTGCGCATGTTGTCGAAGCTCCTCCGCGACGAGCAGATTGGCAAGCTGGTCGTGCCAATCGTGCCCGACGAGGCCCGCACCTTCGGGATGGAGGCCTTGTTCCGCCAGGTGGGTATCTATGCGCACGCCGGACAGTTGTACGAGCCGGTCGACATGGACACGCTGCTCTACTACAAGGAAGCCGAGGACGGCCAGATTCTCGAAGAAGGCATCAACGAAGCGGGTTCGATGTCCTCGTTCATCGCTGCCGGCACGGCGTACGCGACGCACGGCATCAACATGGTGCCGTTTTTCATCTTCTATTCGATGTTCGGCTTCCAGCGCATCGGCGATCTCATCTGGGCCGGCGCCGACATGCGCATGAAGGGCTTTGTCGTGGGCGGCACGGCCGGTCGAACCACGCTCAACGGAGAAGGACTACAGCACGAGGACGGCAACAGCCATGTCCTGGCCCTGCCCGTGCCCAACTGTTTGTCCTACGATCCGACCTTCGCCTACGAGCTTGCCACGATCATCGACGACGGCATCAAGCGGATGTACGCGCTACGGGGTCGGCGCGGATGTCTGGAGCGTGACCAGCTACGGAAATCTGTACAAGGACGGAAATGCGGCCGAGCGCTGGAACCGCCTCCATCCGGCGTCGAAGCCGCGGGTGCCGTATGTCACGCAAGTCACGAAGAACGCGCCTGGTGTGTTCGTGTCGGCATCCGACTATCTCAAGGTCTTGCCGAACGCGATCGATCGCTGGCTGCCGCGCAAGCTGCACGCGCTCGGTACCGACGGCTTCGGCAGGAGCGACACGCGAGCCGCCTTGCGCAACTTCTTCGAGGTAGACGCACGATTCATCGCGCTGGCCACGCTGCACGCGCTGATGGAGGAGAAGCAGGTGAAGCCCGAGCTCGTGACGCAGGCGATCAAGGACCTCGCGATCGAGACCGAGAAGTCCGATCCGGCCATCAGCTGACGTTACAGCGGGTTGCCGAGAAAGGCCGTCGTGGCGGCCTTTTAGGGCCGCCTTGGGCGGGCTGAAGCCCCGCCACTACAAACGTGCCGCGAGGGAGTGCCGAAAATCGTGCAAGAGTTGACCCTACCCAACCTCGGCGACGGCGTCGCCTCGGGCGACGTACTCAAGGTGCTCGTCAAGGTGGGCGACACCATCAAGAAGGATCAAGCCGTCGTCGAGCTCGAGACCGACAAAGCCACCGTCGAAGTGCCGTCGACCGCCGCCGGACTGATCAAAGAGGTCCGCGTCAAGGCCGGCGACAAGGTGCAACCCGGCCAGGTCGTCCTCGTCCTGGACGAGGGAGGCGAAGCGGCAAAGGCTCCCGAGGCACCGGCGGCCAAGAAGGCTCCCGAACCATCGGCCGCGAGGAGCGCAGCTCCGCCTCCCGCAAAGGAGCCTGAGCCGTCGTCCGAGGTGCGCGCGGAAATCGACGCCGACCAGGGCCGCGACACGCCGGCGGCTCCAGCGGACGAGACGACGCAGACGGCAGCAGAGCCCGCTCCGGCGGAATCGACGTCCACCGCTGCGGCGTCCGCGGACGACGATCGTCCGCGCGCGTCGGTCGTCGACATCAACCAGGGACGTCCGATGAGCGCCGGGATGGCGTCTTCAGCGGCGGGTCCAACCGGTGTCGTGGCGCCCGCCGCCCCTTCGGTGCGGCGTCTCGCGCGCGAGATCGGCGTCGACATCAACGTCGTTACCGGCACGGGCTCCGGCGGACGGATCAGCCAGGACGATGTGAAGGAGTTCTCGAAGCGGGTGCTGAGCAGCCTCGGATCGAGTGGGCAGGTGGCGATGGCCGGCGCCGCTGCGCCAAACGCGCGACCAGGTCTTCCGAGCATCCCGCTGCCCGACTTCGCCAAATGGGGCGAGGTGGAACGAAAGCCGATGTCAGGCATCCGGCGGAAGACAGCCGAACATCTGAGCCATGCGTGGACGGCGATTCCGCACGTGACGCAGTTCGACAAGGCCGACATCACGACGCTCGAACAGATGCGGAAGAAGTATCGCGACGAAGTCCAGAAGGTGGGTGGCAATCTCACGGTAACCGCAATCGCGACCAAGGTCGTCGCCGCCGCGCTGAAAGCCTTCCCACAGTTCAATGCCTCGGTCGATATGGCGGGGCAAGCGATCGTCTACAAGAGCTACATCAGCG
>JAIVJN010000295.1:0-16717 GCA_020200025.1 Acidobacteriota bacterium
GATCGATCGCTTGGGACCGCGGCGATTCATCACGCTCGCCGGCGTGCTCTCGGGCGCTGGCTGGGCGGCGTTGGCGTCGGCGTCGTCGCTCCCGCAGTTGTACCTGTTCTACGCGACGGCCGGCATCGGCGCCGCGCTCGTTTACAGCGGCTGCATCGGCTCGGCGCTCAAGTGGTTCAGCGATCGACGGGGGCTGGCCTCGGGCATCATCGCGGCGGGCTTCGGCGGGGGCACGGCCCTGTTCATTCCCGTGATCCGCTACCTCATCGACGTGCACGGTTATCGCACCGCGTTCCTGTGGACGGGCATCTTCCAAGGCGTGGTCATCGTGCTCGTCGCGCAGTTTCTCAGCCATCCGCCGAAGGATCTCGCCGCGGCCAAAGTGACCGCCGCAAAACCAGGCGCGAATCGTCGGAACACGGAGCATTTCACGACCGGCGAGATGCTCCGCACACGGCACTTCTATCTGCTGTACGTCATGTTCGTCATGATGTCGACTGGTGGGCTCCTCGCGACCGCGCAAGCGGGTCCCGTGGCGCAAGCGTTTGGCCTGCCGTTGGCGGCGCTGACGGCGGCACTCACTTTGAGCCCGATTGCCAATGGCGCCAGCCGAATTTTCTGGGGCTGGGTGTCGGACAAGCTGGGGCGCGAGAAGACGATGGCGATCGCCTTTTTTCTACAGGCGCTGTGCCTCCTGAGCGTGTTGACGCTCGGCCGCCGATCGGGCACCTGGTTCATGATCACGCTGGCCTTGACGTTCTTCACGTGGGGCGAGATCTATTCGCTCTTCCCTTCCACGTCGGCCGATTGGTTCGGCACGCGTCACGCGACATCGAATTACGCGTTCCTCTACACCGCCAAGGGTGTCGCCTCGATTCTCGCGGGTGGAGTCGCCGCCGTTTTGTTCGAACAGTTCGGCAGTTGGTCCGCCGCCTTCTATGGCAGCGCCGTCCTGGCGTTCGTGGCGGGGCTCATGGCGGTGGGCGTCCGGCTCATGCCGTTGCCGAAGAAGATGCTCGACGCCGCCGCGACGCCGGTCGCGGCGGTCAACTGACGGCTGATAAGCAGCCGCCCGCGTTCCGCACCGCGCGTGGTGTTGGAAACACCCTGACGCGCCTTGTTCGCGCCTGCTCGGTCGGAATGCCTCCGGCCACTCAAGGCTCGATTAGGACGACGTTCGTCGCCGCGCGGACTCGCCGCCGTACTTACCGAGAACCTTCATCGGCACCACGTCGCGTCTACATCCATCCCAGTTGCTCCAGGCTGACCCCGTCGTTCCAGATCTTTGTCATATGCCGGATCCGGTCGCCATCGAACGCCATAACATAGACGTAGTCCGCCTCCACTCGCTTCCCAGTTGGTGGCACCGGCCCACCGTCGGCCGTGTGCGTGCCCCGGAAGACAGCGTAGGCGGCCACGTTGTGACGGCCTTCGTCTACCGCGAACGAACGCACCTCATAGCGGCCATCAGGCACCGGTGTGAATAGGCCCTTCATCCAGTCGGTGTAGCGTTCCAAGGAGTCGATTCCCGCCAGAGCGCGTGCCTGGGAAGAGAACGTCGCACCCGGGTGGCAGTACTGCTTGCAGCCCTCCCATCCCTTGCCGGTCTCGCAGACGTCGAAAAAGCGCTCAGCCGTGTCCCTGATCGAAGTCATGATCTGCTCCTTGCGAAAAGGTGAGAGCCGCAATCCCCCAGAGTGCCGAAGCGAGAGGACGGGCACTGGCCGGGAGGAGGCCTATGGTCTCCTGATCGCACGTTTGGATTCTACCGTTGCTGTTCGCGTGACGTCATGCGCTTCAGCGGCGAAGGCGCGCGCGAGTACCTCGCTTCGCACCGGCCCGGCAGTCGGGCTTGTGAGTATAGATTGGCTCAGGGCACGCAGCTCGCCATCGAGATCGCAACGCAAGGGTTTCAGGCCATGAGCACTTGACACCTCTGTCGCAACCTTGCTACCGCCGGTCCGGCCCGTGAGCCTGGCGGCACTGACACTACGTGACGAAGGCCCTCGCGTTTCTCGCTATACTTTCCTCCCGAACGGCTCCGTGGCCCTCTCCACCTCGGCCACGAACGAGGACATCGAACATGACCGCCATACGTCGAACCGCCCGCCTGGCGCTGAGCATCGGCATGCTCGCCGCATGCCTGTGGACCCCCGGCCCGGCCGCCCGCGTCACCGCTCAATCCGACGCCAACCAGCTCGTCGCCCCGGCGGCATACAAGGACCTGAAGTGGCGGAGCGTGGGCGCCTCCCGCGGCGGCCGCGTCACGGGCTTTACCGGCGTACGCCAGCAGCCGCATACCTTCTATCAGGGATCCACGGGCGGCGGCGTGTGGAAGACCGACGATGCTGGCTATAACTGGTATCCGATTGGCGACGGCCAGATCACGACAGGGTCGATCGGCTCGATCGACGTGGCGCCCTCCAATCCCGATCACGTCTGGGTCGGCACCGGCAGCGCCGCGATCCGATCCAACGTGATCATCGGCCGCGGTGTGTTCAAGTCGACCGATGCCGGCAAGAGCTTCCAGTTCACGGGGCTGAAGGATTCGGGGCAAATCGGCGGGCTCAAAGTCCATCCCACCAACCCCGACATCGTCTGGCTTGCGGCCCTCGGATCGCCGTTCGGCCCGAATGAAGAGCGCGGGATCTTCAAGACGAGCGACGGTGGCAAGACGTGGAAGAAGACGCTCTACGTCGATAACGAGCATGGCGGCCGCGACATCGAGGTCGACTGGCAGAATCCGGACGTGCTCTACGCGGTCATCTATCGCGGCTTCCGCAAGGGCTGGGACATCATCAGCGGCGGGCCTGCCGACAAGGGCGGCATCTACAAATCGACCGACGGCGGCGAGACGTGGAAGCACATCACGGCTGGCCTCCCCGCGCCGCTCATCGGCAAGATCGACCTCGACATCGCGCGCAGCAACCCCAAGGTGTTGTACGCGATGGTCGAAGGTGTCGGCGCACAGGGCGGACTCTACAAGTCGAGCGATGCCGGCGAGAGCTGGACCAACGTCAACAGCAGCCAGCGGCTGCGCGCCCGCCCGTTCTACTTCCACTACGTCAGCGTGAACCCGAAAGACGAGAACGAGGTCTGGGTCAGCGAGCTGGGCTTCCACAAGTCGTCCGACGGGGGCAAGACGTTCACCGTCGTGGAGACGCCGCATGGCGACAACCATGGTGTGTGGATCAACCCGGACAACCCTGACATCATGCTCAACGTGAACGACGGTGGCGCCAACGTGACGCTCAACGGCGGCAAGACATGGTCGTCGATTCTCAATCAGCCGCACGCGGAGTACTACATGGTGGCGGTCGATGAGCAGTATCCGTATCGCCTCTACGTGCCGCAGCAAGACAACTCGACACTCATCATCCCGAGCGCACCGGCCGTGTCGTGGCCACTCGATCATCCCGCCGAGATGTGGATGCAGACCTCGGGGTGCGAGACCGGTCAGGTGTGGGCACGCAAGGACGGCAAGACGGTGTGGGGGGCCTGCAAGGGCGAGGTCGGCCGCTACAGCGTGGAGACCGGGCAGGAGAAGCACTATTGGGTCTACCCGCAGAATCGCTACGGCCACGATCCCGACGAGGTCAAGTACCGCTTCCCCCGTCAGACCGTGGTCTACATCTCCCCGCACGATGAGAGCGTTGTCTATCAAGCGTCGCATGTCCTCCATCGCACGACGAACGAGGGCGCGACGTGGGAGACGATGAGCGGCGATCTGACGGCGCGCGAGCCCGAGTACCAGATTATCCCGGGCTCGCCGATCACGCGCGACATCACGGGCGAAGAGGTCTACTCATCGATCTACTCGATGATCGAGTCGCGGCTCGAGAGGGGCGTCATCTGGGTGGGCGCGAACGACGGGCCGGTCAGCGTGACCCGTGACAACGGCAAGACCTGGAAGCGTGTCACGCCCCCCGGGCTCGGGCCGGGCGGCCGCGTGCAGACCATCGAAGACTCGCCGCACAAGAAAGGTAGCGCGTATGTCGCCATCTACCGCTACCTGCGCGAGCACGACATGAAGCCGTACATCTACAAGACAGAGAACTACGGCGAGAGCTGGACGCTCTTGACGGACGGCAAGAACGGTATCCCACTCGATCATCCGACGCGGGTCATCCGCGAAGATCCCGCGCGCGAAGGGCTGCTCTACGCCGGCACCGAGTTCGGATTCTTCACGTCGTTCAACGGCGGCAAGAACTGGCAGGCGCTACAACAGAATCTACCAGCGACGCCCGTCACCGACATCAAGGTCCACAGAAACGATCTCGTGATCAGCACCATGGGCCGCGGGCTCTGGATCATGGACGATGTGGCGCCGCTCCAGCACCTGGCCGCCATGCACACCCGTACGTCCGAGGTCCAGAGGGCCGACGCCGTAGGCTCGGCCACCGCCGGGCACGACGGCGGCGATACCGGCAGAACCGAAGCGTTGGCCGCCCGTACTGCCGAGCAACAAATGTCCGGCGGCCGCGGCGCCGTCCCACCCGTTCACTTGTTCCAGCCGAGCGAAGCGGTCCGCTACCGCTACGCACCGACGGCGCCGTCCGCGGCGGAGCCGGAGTATCCGGTACCGGGCACGCATTTCGACATGTACTTCGAGACGGCGCCCACCGGCGACGTCAAGCTCGAGGTCGTCGACGGCAAGGGCCAGGTCGTTCGCAGCGTCGCGCTGGCCCAGGCGAAGAGCGCGGGCGCGGGTCAGGACATGCGCGGGCCGTTCCGGCGCTTGAGCGGTTCGACGGCGATTCGGCCGGAAGCGGGCATGCAGCGCTTCACCTGGGACATGCGCTACGCTGGACCGTGGGCGCCCAATGCGCCCGAGGGGGGCGCCGGCGGCCCCTTGGCGGCGCCCGGGAAATACACCGTTCGCCTGACGGCCAACGGTCAGACCGAGACGCGAAATTTCGAGCTCAAGGCGGATCCGCGCGTCCTCAAAGACGGCGTCACACAAGCCGACCTCGACGAGCAGGTGGCGTTCCAGCTCAAGGTGCGCGATGCGCTGAGCGACGCGCGCCGCTTGCAGCAGCAAGTGGAGCAGGCGATGCAGAAGGCGGGCGTCAAGCCCCCCGCACCCGCACCGTCGGGCGTTCGCCCATTCGATCTCAAGTTCGAGCACCCGCTACAGAAGCTGTGGGCCACGCTCGTCGACATGCCGGGCGCGTACCCGCAACCGATGTTGATCAACCAACTGCAGAACGTCGCGAGGATGGTCGGCCAGGCCGATCAGAAGATCGGCAAGGACGCCGTCGATCGCTACAACGATCTGATCAAAGACCTGAAAGCGGCCCAGGACGAGCTCGCGAAAGTGGCGGGTACGACTACGATCGCCGCATGACGAGAGACCGGCCGAAGGCAGCGACGGTCCCCTGTGAAGGACGATTACTGGGCCGTCTGGGACGACGCCGTGCCGACTGCGTCCTCTCAGCGCTTACGTGATGGTCGCGAGGGCTGGCTCCTGCCTCGCTTGGACGATGACCGGCCGGGAGGTTTGTTCACGACGCTCTGCCACGCCAACAGCAGTGCACCGCGTAGGGGAGGCTCGTCGGCGCCGTCCAACCGCACCACCGTCCATCCTTGGTGGCCCCACGCACCGGCAGCAGGCGTGAACATCTTGGGGTGCTCGCGCACGAACTCGGCTTGTTCCTGACGGGCGCAAGTGCCTGCGGTTAAAGGCCAGCTCGATCGACGAGAACACCCGATCGATTTGGTTCAACTCGTCCGTGTGCGTGAGGCCCTCGACGCGCTCGAGTGGACCGCGCGCGACAATCCATCGCACGGACGCCGTGGACATCACGATCCGCGGTGACTCGCGAGAAAGGGCTCGACTTTGGCGAGGATGGGATCGATCTTGGCAAAGCTGTCGGAATAACTCAGTCCGTCGACCTGCGCCAGCGTCACGGCGGTTCCTTCCAGCTTGCCGTTGTACTCCTTGACGTTCTCCATCGCCGCCGCATCGCCCGTGCCCACGACCCACAACGTTGGTGCTTTGATCTCTGCGGGCTCGAGCGGCGGGTAGTCGACCAGCGCGCCGAGCGCCAGGGCCGACACCGCGATGCCGTTCTCCCACGCCGCCCGGTCGCCAGGCGACAGCGATCCGAGATCGAGCTTCCCGCCCTTCTGCGCATCGAGCAGCGGCTGCCACTTCGCGCGCATGCCGACGATGGCATCCTTGACGATGCCGGTGAGGGTGGGTCCCATGGTCGCGCCGACGAGCACGGCCGAGATGACCCGATCGGAGCGAGCGGCGAGATAGCGCCCGATGCTGGCGCCGTGCCCGAACCCCCAGAGATGAAAGCGCGGCGCCTTTGCGGCGTCGGCAACCGCGAGCAGATCCGCCAACAGACGGTCGAGTGCGTAGGCCTCGGCAACGGTCGGCTTGTCGCTCTCCCCGTGGCCGCGCAAGTCCACGGTGATCACGGTGAAGCCTTTGCTCAGACGATCGACATAGCCGCGGTCGTTCCAGGAACGTCGCGTTTGCCCACCACCGTGCAGCAGCATCAGTGCGGGTCCGCTGCCGGCGACCTCGTAGACGATCCTGGTCCCGTCCGGCGATTTGGCGACGAGCGGCTTGGGAGCCGGTGGCTTGGCCGGCTCCGCGGGTTTTTGTGTCGCCTGATTCTGCCGCGCATGTAACGGCAGCGTCAGCGTCGCCAGCACAAGGATCGCGGCGGCCATCGTCACACGACATGAGACGCAACCAGCGAACGACCTGAACATATCGTGCCTCTCGGCCGCGAATTATACACAGACTGCAATTGGCAGCTGGCAGTTGGCAGAACAACGGGACGAGCCCAGCATGCGGTCAGGCTCAGTCCTGTCGTTCGGCCTTCGTGCCGTGTGCCGTCCGCCGTGTGCCGTCCGTCTCCTACTGTGCCTCTGTCGTCGGATTGGTGAACGGCGCTCCCTTCCACATCGCTTTCAGCGCCTCGAAGCGTTCCGCGGCTTTCTCCTTGTTCCCGGCGGCGGCGTGCGCCCGAGCGGCGCCGATGAGCGACCGCGCGCGATTCGGCATGCGCAACAGGCAGGTGTCGAAGGCTTTGGCCGCCTCCGCTGCCTTGCCGTTGGCCAGCAGCACCTCGCCGAGCAGCTCGTGGGACGGTTTCACCGGGTCGGCCGCGCCGTTGGGCGGGCGCATGCTCTCTTCAATCCCGACGGCTTCTTGCAGCAGGGTGATGGCCTGCTCGTTCTGCCCTTTGTGTAGGGCGATGAGCGCGACGAGCTCCTTGTGCATGACGCGCGGCGATTTCGCCTCTTCCGATCCGCCCGTCGCCGCCGGCGGCGGTGCGCCGCCGTGATCGGCGTGAGCCCCGCCGCCCGCACCCGGGGCCGGGCCTGCGCCGGCGCGCGCGGCGAGCTTGGCGGCCATCTGCTCGGCCGTGGCGAGATCCTTGGTCCGGACCGCACTCAACACCTGGTAGCCGCGCATGTTCTGCGATGCGACTTCATGCCACATGCCGTGCTGGATGAAGATGTGCGTGGGCATGTGCACGGCGTGCGCGACCGCCGGCGCGATCGAGGCATAGGCGCGAGCGGAGTCGAGAGCCAGCGGCGCGTGGATGGGGTCGTCGAACGCGTGAATGGCGTAGTGCGGCGCGCCCGGGTGCGTGGGGTTGCGCTTGAAGACATCGAGCGCCAACGCGCCCGCGCGTACCTCGTAGCGGAACGAATTATCGTCGAGCGCCCGCGCGCCGCTGAGCAGCGCCACCACGTAGAACGTCGTCACTTCATCGTCGGTCGGAAACTCACGATGGAGTTGTGCCATCGCATCCATGTAGGCAATGCGGCGCGCACGCCAGTCTCCCTCACCCCAGAGCGCTTCGATGGCTTGGAGGAAGCCCTTCTCGCGCGCGGTCGGAGCTTTGGCCAGTCGCGCGGCGGGCGTCGGGCCTAGCCTGGCGAGCACGTCGCGCGGGTTCTTGGCGTCTTGCTCCGATTGCAACGGGTGGTTGTAACAGAGCGTCTCGCCCCAGTAGGCCATCGCGAAATCGGGCTGGGCCGCCTGGGCCTTCTTGAATTCGGCGATGGCTTGCTTCCACCCGAAACTGTGGAGGATCGCGACCCCTCGCAGAAAGTGGGCCTGCGCTTCGGGCGACCCCGAGGTGGGAAAGTTGAGGGTGCCGACGCTGTCGAACTGGGCCTCGGAGGCCGTGGGCGGGGATGACGACGAAAACGCGGAGAGGCCACCGACCGCGGCGACCGAGAACGCGATGAGAGCGTGAGCAAGTCGGACACGCATGGCAGCCCCCTTCGATTGTTGAGCGAAGTGCATCTTATCAGGACGGGTGAACCGTTGTGTCGTGGCCGGGCTTGCGCCTTCGCTCGGCCGCTTCCGCCTTCGCGAGCGCTTCAGCCTTCGCTCGAGCGCTTCGGCCTTCGCTCGAGAGCTTCGGCAGACCGCCATAGCTTTGCGACGGCTGGTCGGCGGACCGCCACAGCGGGTCGCGCCGCGAACCGCCAGCCATGCTGCTTTGTCGGGTCGCGAAGCGACCCGACCTGGCGCAGGCCAGTGAGCCCCGCCTGCGACCGACGCAGCCGGCACGATATGATGCGTGGGACTGGCCTCGGCCACAACCCTGCCGCGCATGAACAGCACACGAACCTACGACAACATTCTCGGGACCATCGGACAGACGCCCCTGGTTCGGTTGAACCGCATCCCGAAACCGCTCATCGTCGCCGACGTGTTTGCCAAGATCGAGACCTTCAACCCAGGCCACTCGATCAAGGACCGCATGGCCGTCAAGATGATCGAGGACGCCGAGCGCGCGGGGAAACCACTGACAAGCAGTCGAAAGAGAAAGCGGACGCGCTCAAGGCGTTCGGCGCAGAAGTCATCGTCTGTCCGACCGACGTCGACCCCGAAGACCCCCGCTCGTACTACTCGGTGTCGTCGCGGCTCGAACGCGAGACGCCAAACGCGTGGAAAGCGAATCAGTACGACAACCTGTCGAACTCGCAAGCGCACTACGAGCAGACGGGGCCAGAGATCTGGGAGCAGACCCTGGGCCGCATCGATCATCTGGTGGTCGGCGTCGGCACGGGTGGCACGATCTGCGGCGTCGCTAAGTACCTGAAGGAGCGAAAGCCGAGCGTCAAGGCGTGGGGCATCGACACCTACGGGTCGATATTCAAGAAGTACAAGGAGACCGGCGTCTTCGACAAGAACGAGATCTACCCTTATGTCACCGAAGGCATCGGCGAGGACTTCCTGCCCCAGAACGTCGACTTCGACCTCATCGATCACTTCGAGAAGGTGACCGACCGGGACGCGGCCATCATGACGCGGCGCATCGCCCGCGAAGAGGCCATCTTCGCGGGGAACTCCGCCGGGGCGGCCATGGCAGGTCTTCTCCAATTGGCCGATCGCTTCAAGTCGGGCGAGGTCGTGGTCGTCGTCTTCCACGATCACGGCACGCGCTATCTCGGCAAGATGTTCAACGACGATTGGATGCGCGAGAAGGGCTTTCTCGACCGCAAGGGCTTGACGGCGCGCGATCTCGTCGTCAACCGGCAGGAGGCGCCGCTCGTGACGGTCGATCGGGCCGCGACGGTGACGCGCGCCGCACAGTTGATGGTCGAGAACGACTACTCACAGATTCCCGTCACCGCCGATGGACGCGTCGTCGGCTCGCTCAACGAGACCCAGCTCTACGCGGCCATTGTCAGAAATCCGGAGACGGCCCACCAGCCGGTCGAAACGATCATGCAGCCGGCCTTTCCCTTTGCCGACATTTTCACGAGCCTCGACGCCCTGACCGGCATGCTCACGCCCGAGAATCCAGCCGTCTTGGTGCGGGACTTCAAGAGCGAGCAGACCTACATCATCACGCGCTCGGACGTGATCAAGGCGCTCAGCTGAAGAGCAGGTGCGACTGGTGCGACAGGTACTCAGGTACCTGGGTGCAGCCGACGGGTGCGATCAGTGTTTAGGTACGCAGGTGCGCTGCACTTGACGCACTGCGGCACCGAAGTACCTGTCGTACCTGTCGCACCTGGCTCGTGCACTTTGCGTGTTTTACTTGCAGAACGTCGCAAGCGCCTGCTGCACTTCGTAGATCGCCTTGCCACGCCTGAACGTCTTCTGGATCGGCGACGTGGCGCCCGACACCCAGATCTTGAGCTCCGACTCGATGTCGATGACGCCGGCCGTCTCGACCGAAAAGTGGGAGATTGCCTTGTAGGGAATGGAGTGATACTCCGTCTTCGCGCCGGTGATGCCCTGCTTGTCGACCATGATGAAGCGGCGATCGGTGAAAATGAAGAGGTCGCGCACGAGCGCGAACGCGCGCTCCACCTTCTCGCCTTCCGCCAAGATTTGTTCGAGATTCTGTTCCACATCGGCGATGTCGACTTCCGACGCGTGACCTAGCAGCCGAGAGAGTATGCCCATGGGAGTGCTCCGCCGAACGTCCGCGGGGGGACCCGGCTACGCGACACACGATACACCTGGCCGTAGTACGAGAGCTGACCAACCGCGCACCCTTCGCACACGCACCCAAGTACCTGAGCACCCACCGCACCGGCACACCTGGCGATTGCACCTGGCAGCGCAGGCTTACACGCTCTCTCGGCCAACTCTTTCGACTACTATGCGGCCAAGCGCTCCTTCGATGACTTCGACGCATCGCCTCGTTGCACTGGCGCTGACCGCGCTGTTGGCGCTGCCGTCGGCGGCTTCCGCACAGAACCGTGCTGTGCTCGAGGCCGAGCTCGAGCGGTTGCGGGTCGCGCTGGGCATCCCGCAGATGTCGGCGGCCGTGGCCGAGAGCGGCACGATCGTGTGGATACGGCACTTCGGCTCGCCGGCTCGGCGTGGCGACGTGATCCGTTACCCCATCGCGTCGCTGACCAAGCCATTTACCGCCGCCCTCGCCTTTCGCCTCGCCGATGAGCAGAAGCTGTCACTCGATGTGCCCGAGGTTGCGGCGGATACGCACGTCTCGCTGCGGCGTCTGTTGTCGCACACGAGCGCCGGCGGCGCGAGCTCTCGGTTCGTATACAGCAGCGATCTCTTCAATCGGCTGCAGGCGCCGATGGAGCGCGCGGCGGGCGTTCGCTTCGCGCAGGCGCTTGCCGCCACGGTGCTCCGTCCCGCCGGGCTCCGCCACACCGAGTCGTCGCCCACGCTGTCCCCGTCCACCGGCCTCATCTCGACAGTCGAGGATGTCGCGCGCTTCGCCGCGGCACTCGAGGGCGGTACCGTGGTGTCGCGCGCCGGCCTCACCCAGATGTTCCAACCCGCACGTGACGAAGGCAACCGCCCATTGCCCTACGCTCATGGCTGGTTCGTCCAGCAGATCGGCGGCCAACAGGTACGTTGGCATTTCGGCCAGGACGCTCAGGCGGCTTCACTCCTCGTGAGCCTGCCTGGGCGCCGCCTGACGCTAGTCGTTCTGGCGCGGAGCGACCGCTTGAGTAGACCCTTCTGGCTGCAGTTCGGCGACCTGCGCTGGTCGCCGGCGGCCATGACGTTTCTCACGCAGTGGGCCAAGCTGCGCGCCGACCTGCCGGAGGCGCGGGCGATGATGACCGATGCGCTCGTCGCGCTGGCAACCGATCAGCGGGCTCGCGCATCTGCATTGGCCGCACGCGCCGCCGCTCTCGCGCCGGCACTCGTCAACGCCCCCGACCTGACGCTGCTGGCGGCGTTTGCGCGCTCGGGCGACCGCACCGTGCGCGACATGGGGCGCGTCATCGCTCGCCGCGTGCTCGCCGCCGACCCGGCGCATCCGCGCGCTCTCGTCGACCTGGCGGTGCTGAATCTGCAAGACGGACAGGCCGGAGAAGCGAAAAAGCTGCTGCAGCGCACGCTCGACGAGCGCCAAGCAACGCCGGAGATCGAAGCCTTGGCGCGACAGCTCTTGAAAGAGATCAGCAATCCGCCAAACGGGGACCGCCTGAAGCCGCTCACCGATCATCGAGGCTCGTTCCCCGCGTCTCCGGCCCGATCCACAACATCCCCACCACCAGCACGCCCGCCACGATGATGCAGCCGAGCATCGCGACCGGCAAGGGCGTGCCTCGATCTTGCACGGCGCCGATCAGGAACGGGGTGAACGACCCGAGGCCGGCTCCCACGTGGTAGGCAAAGCCCGTCCCCACCGCGCGCGCCTCGGTGGGAAATCGTTCGCTCAAATAGCCGGGCACGATGCCCCACGCCCCGGAACAGCCGAGACCAATCAGAAGCGCGCCGAGCAAGAGCCACGTGGGATCGGAGGACAGGAGATAGAGCGGCGCGGCGCCGAGCCCGACGATCATCCCGAGCGTCGGGGCACCGCGTCGACCCAGCCGCGTTTCCGAGACCTGGCCCAGAATCACCGAACCGAGAAGTCCCCCGGCATTGAGCGCGACGAGATAACCGAGCGGCGGCATCGCGCGCGAGGCCAAGAGCGTCGGGTACCAGAACGAGATGGAGTGATACGAAAAGATGAAGGTGCCCATGAGGAGCGATGTGTGGAGGGTCACCCATCGCAGATCACGGTCGAACAGCCTGGCGATCGACACACGAGGGGTCGCGCCTTCGGCCGCTCGCCGCTCCTGCTCGCTCAACCAGACCGGACTCTCCTTGACGGTCGTCATGAACGCGAACACGACGATCGAGGGAATGATGCCCGCCCATAACATGAGGCGCCAGCCTCGGTCGGGGTTCGCGCTCACCCAGGGCCACCCAAGCTGATAGACGAGCGAGGACAGCATGAAGCCGAATGAGAAGCCACCTTGCAGCAAGCCCGATGCCGCACCGCGCAGACGGGCCGGCAGATGCTCGAGCGCGAGCGGTACGCCGGCGGCCCACATGCCGCCCATCCCGACGCCGAACAGGCCGCGAAACGCGAACAGCATCACGTAGGAGGTCGACAGGCCGCTCAGAAATGCGAAGACCGTGAACCACGCGATCGAGAAGAGAATCGGGCCCCTTCGCCCCCACCGATCTGCCGCGGCGCCGGCACCGATGCCGCCCATCACGCGGAAAACCAGGGTCACGGTGCCAAGCAGCCCCGCTAACGCCTTGTTGACCGAGAAGCTGTTCTGGATGTCGACCAGAACGAACGTCAGGATGGTGAAGTCGAACGCGTCGAGCACCCAAGCGGAGAAGGTCGTGAGAAATGCCTTCTTCTGCGTGCCGGTGAGTTGACGATACCAGGGCGGAGCCTCATGCTCTCTCTTCGTGTTCATCGTGGCTTCGTGGCTATGAGTTCACAGGCACCCGGTTCTTCCGCGAGCATCGCGCACACCCAGCATGATACAGACGTCCCTACGGCGTGCAGGTCGTGGCAGCAGATGTCGACGGGGTAAGATGCTCGTCACTTGGAGTGGAGGAACACGATGGGACTCATGGATTACCTGAAGACACAGCTCATCGACATCATCGAATGGACCGACGACTCGCGTGACACCATCAGTTGGCGCTTTCCAGACGATGACAAGGAGATCAAGAACGGGGCGCAACTCATCGTTCGTGAGTCGCAGATTGCTCAGTTCCTCTACGTCGGCGAGTTTGGTGACACCTTCCTCCCTGGCAAGCACACGCTGACGACCGACAACATCCCGGTTCTGACGAATCTGCGGTCCTGGAGATACGGCTTCGAGTCGCCGTTCAAGGCCGACGTGTACTTCGTCACGACGCGTCTCTTCACCGGCAACAAGTGGGGAACCTCGAACCCCATCATGATGCGGGACGCCGACTTCGGCATCGTGCGCATCCGGGCATTCGGCACCTACGATTTCAAGGTCGTCGAACCCAAGCTGTTCTTGAAGGAAGTGGCCGGCTCCGATCACAACTTCCGGCTCGACGAGTTCGCCGACACCATGCGTTCGCGCATCGTGTCGGTCTTCAGCGACGCGTTGGCCTCGTCGAAGGTACCGGTCCTCGATCTCGCGACGCGGTATCAGGAGCTCGGCGAGGCGCTGCTGCCCATCGTCAATCCCATCGTGATGGGGAAATACGGCCTCGAGATCCCCAGCTTCATTCTGGAGAACTGCTCGGTCCCCGCCGAAGTCGAAGCCGCCATCGACAAACGCGCCAGCATGGGTGCCGTCGGGAACCTGAACGACTATGTGAAGTATCAGATGGCCCAAGGGATGGCGCAGCCGGGCTCCGGAGGCGGGACCGCGGGCAATGCCGCCGAGATCGCCATGGGCTTCGGGATGGCGCAGCAGATGATGGGCTCGCTGCTAGGCGCGCAGGGGGCACCGGGCGCCGGGACCGGACCAGGTGCCCCGCGGCCGGCGATCGAGCTGCTGTCGCCGGGTGAGGTGGCGCAAACGCTCGGCGTGTCGGAGGGCGATGTGCTTGCCACCCTCGAGAGCGGTGAGCTGAAAGGCAAGAGAATTGGGAGCACCTGGCGTGTGACACGCGCGGCGCTCGACGACTTCCTGACACATTGACCCGTGGGCGAGGTGTCGGCACTCGACAAACATCTCTGCCCGGCGTGCGGGGCCGAGGCCAATTGGAACGCGTCGAAGCAGGCGCTCGTCTGCCCGTATTGCGGCACGACGTCCCCTGGCGAGCTGGCAAGTGACGGGTCCGTCATCAAGGAGCACGATCTCGTCGCCGCACTTCGCGCGATACCGGGGGAGAAACGCGGGTGGGGCAACGACCGGGTCGCTGTCCAGTGCAAGAGCTGCCAGGCGATCACGCTGTTCGAACCGACGCGGGTGGCGCAACGCTGCGACTTCTGCGGCTCGCCGGCGATCGTGCCCTACGAGAAGACGCGAAACGCCATCGCGCCCGAAAGCCTGCTGCCATTCCAAATCAGCGAGCCTCAGGTGCGCGAGTCGATGCGCCGCTGGTACGGCAGCCGGTGGTTCGCTCCGAACCGTCTGAAGAACGCGGCCTTCACCGATACCGTCCACGGCATCTACGTGCCCTATTGGACATTCGATGCGCACGTGGACGCCCGATGGGCCGCAGAGGCCGGCTACTATTACTATGTGACTGTCCGTCGCAGCGGCCGCCTTCAGCAGGTCCGCAAGGTGCGATGGGAAGCGGCCGCCGGCGAGTTGTCGCTGACCTTCGACGATGAGCTGGTGGCCGCGACGCAGGGGGTGCACGCGAAGCTGCTGCGCGGCGTCGAGCCATTTCCGACGGCGAGCTTGAAGCCCTACGATCGCGGCTACGTCTCAGGCTGGGTCGTCGAGCAGTATCAGATCGATCTCGTCGCCGCCGCCATGAATGCCAAGCGCGCCATCGAGGCCAAAGTCCACGAAGCGTGCGCGAGCGACGTCCCTGGCGACACGTATCGGAACCTACAGGTGAACGCCACGTTCTCGGATGAGACCTTCAAACATGTGCTCTTGCCACTCTGGCTTCTGAGCTACACGTACGGGCGCAACGCATTTCAGGTCGTGGTGAACGGCGTGACCGGTACAATCGCCGGCGAACGACCGTGGAGCTGGATCAAGATTCTGCTCGTAGTCGTGCTGGCGCTCATCGCGCTCGCGATTGTCGGACGCCTCGAGGGCTGATTCGCTGACAACGCAACCGTGCGGTCTGTCTTACGGCTTGACGGGAACGATGAACGGCAATTCGATCTCATAGCTCGCCTTCCACGTTGTACGTCACCGTCACCATGACATCATCGCCCGTCACTGGGCGACCGCTCGCGCGCCAGCTCTCGCCGTTCTCGTCGATCGAAAGCGCCAGCGCTTCAGGTGGCTCGCCCTTCCGCGCGACCACCATCGTCACTCCTGTGGCCACCGTCGCCGGTAGATCGCTGCGAACAGCGTCGGTAAACCAGACCTGATGGCGACCGGTGCGATCGAAGACGACTTCGAAGTGCATGTCGCCCTTCATGAGGACCATGCCGCCCCGGTGCGGGCTGTGATCGCCGTGCGGTGACGTGATGCCTGCGTGTTGCGGGTCGGTCGGCGTCGACCTGGAGGCGGCTGGCGGTGCCGCAGGTGTTTCGTTTCTCGAGCACGCGAGCGGCGCCACCGTGATGATCACTACCAGCGTGACCAAGGCGAGCCGCCGAGGCTCGCAACCCGAGGCCATCGAGCTCACCTGGATGCCGTCCGTGAGGTTTCCGCGCGTTTCATTCATCGTGATCTTGGCGATTCGAGCCGGGAAGAGGACCGCACCTCGCCTCTCCCCTTGGTCGTCGTCATGCAATCAGCGCCTTGCTCAGCCGAGCCGTACGTGCATCATGATGCCTGGGTCGGAGAGCTCGACGCTTGGATGCGAATGGGCCCCACGTCGCCTTCAGATCCGCCAGACGACGTATTCGATGGTCTGCCGTGCGTCCGCGCGAAGGTTCGTCTCTGCGCACCAACCAACGAGCCGAGCGCGACTGCACACACCACTATCAACGACACGAACGCCCCACGTTGGTTCCTTGCGCACAGCGTATCAGAGGCCCGATGGCGTTGGCCGTGTGCCGCGAGCGTGTGCCGTTTGGCGTGTGCCGTGTGCCGTGTGCGGTATGCCGGCCTGCCCCCGCCTGCCGACGATGGCGCATCACTCGGCCCCGCTCCGTGTCGCAACACAGATGAGATAGCCCATCATCTGAGATGGATGTTGCGGCACGACGCGTTTTTGCTATCCTCCCTCCGGAGGGACGAATTTATGCGTCCATGGCTGTTGGCCGCGCTCACTTTGTGTCTGGTCCTTCCTTCGCGCGCGCAGGAGAGGCCGGATCTCACCGGGTCCTGGGCGCTCGATCCCGCCCGCAGTGAAACGCTGACGCACAGCGGTGGACCTCCGCCG
>JAIVJN010000295.1:16729-32542 GCA_020200025.1 Acidobacteriota bacterium
GGCTCGTGATCGCGCAAGCCGGGAACGAGGTCAAGATCGAGGCAACCCGCGGCTCCGAACGCGAATTGACCACCTATTTCTTCGAGCGTGCGGCGCCGGCGGCCGAAGGCGCGCGCGTCGGCCGGTGGTCGTGGGACGGCCTCAGGTTGGTCACCGAGCGGACGGGCGACGTGCAGGGCCAGACCGTCACGGCCAAGCAGATCTACATACTGGGTCCCGGGGGCACCGAGCTCACGGTGGAAACCGTCGTCGAAGTGCAGCACGGCTACACGCTGCGCGGCACGAAGAATTACGGCACGGCGCGTGATGTGTATACGCGCCTCAAAGCGCAGTCTTGAGAGATCCGAGCGCCGGACGTCATTCATGCCGCAACGCGTCGATCGGGTCGAGCTGTGACGCGCGTCTCGCCGGATAGTAGCCGAACGCGATGCCGACAGCGGCGGCGACGACGAAGGCGAGCAGGATTGCCTGCACCGACACCTGGGTGGGCCACTCGAGCAGCGCCGTCAACCCGTGCGCGGCGCCAATGCCGGCCGCAATCCCGAGCAGCCCTCCAAGCAAGCTGAGGACGAGCGCCTCCATGAGGAACTGCAGCAGCACCTCGCGTCGCCTCGCACCGACGGCGAGCCGCAGGCCGATTTCCTTCGTCCGCTCGGTCACCGACACGAGCATGATGGTCATGATGCCGATGCCGCCGACCACGAGCGAGATGCCGGCGATGCTCCCCAACAACGCGGTCATCGTCGTGCCGGCGCGATTGAGCGTCCCCGACATCTCCTCCATCGTCGCCGAGTCGAGCTTGGGCATGTTCGCGAGCGCGAACGCGGCGACTTCCGTGTAGAGACCCTTCGTGACCTGCTGGGCGGCCAGCGTGCGCACCTGGAAATCGTCTGGCGTGCCCGATTGGCCGCCCTGGCCAGCGGGCAGCACACCACCGGCGGCGCCCCATGCTCGCGCCGCGGCCGCGGCGCTCTCACGATGGCGCTCCCGCAGCAGCGCTGTCACCGCCTCACCGACCTGCGTGGCCACGCCCGCCTCGGTGACGCCGATGGTGATGGTCTGCAAGTGCGATCGGTTCGTCAACACCTGCAAGGTCGACACGGGAACAAAGACGCCTTCGTCCTGATCGCGGTCGACGGCCCGCATGACGCCGACGATCCGAAAGGCACGGCCGTGAATGTCCACGTCGCGACCGACCGGATCGACGCCCTCGCCGAAGAGTGCCGCGGACGCCAGCCGCCCGAGGACCGCGACCGCCCGCTCGGCAGCGACGTCAGCCGCGGTGAAGCCGTCGCCGGCCAAGAACGTCCACCCGTGAATCTCGGCAAGCGACGGCTCGGTTCCTCGCACCATGACGAAGACGCGCGCCTCGGGCGAGGCGGCGATCCACGTGCGCGATCGCACGCCCGCGGCGACGTGCAGGACGTTTGGCACTTTGCCAATGACCTCAGCGTCTGCGCGCGTGAGCGACGTGGCCTGCCCCATGCCGGTGGCGATGTTCATGCTCTCGCCGCCGCGCGTAAAATTGCCGGCTGTCACTTCGACGATGCTCGTGCCTGCCGTGCGCAGCGTGCGATCGACCGACACCCTGGCTCCGTTCCCGAGGGCCACCATGGCGATGACCGCGGCGACGCCGATGACCACGCCCAGCATCGTGAGCCCAGACCTCAAGCGATTCCGCCCGAGCGCACGCCAGGCAATCCGAGTGGTGGCGAGCAGATATCTCACAGATTATTCGCGCCTGAGCGCTTCGATCGGATCGAGCTGGGATGCGCGGCGCGCCGGGTACCAGCCGAAGAAGACGCCGACTGCGGCGGCCACGCCGAAGGCCACGGCCACCGCACCGGGAGACACGATCGTCGCCCACTGCAGCGTTCGCGAAATCACCGCCGAGGCGATGATGCCCAGCACGACACCGGCGACGCCGCCCATGAGCGCAATGGCGACGGCCTCGACGAGGAACTGGCGCATCACATCGCGGCTGCGGGCGCCCACGGCCGCTCGAGCTCTCGCACGTTGCTCGCAATCGCCTGCGCCACGCTCGGCGGCAATCCGCCCGTGGCAACCGCCTTGGTGGCCTGTGTCACGATCGTGAAATCATCCGGTTTCTGATCCGTGATGGCGTGACGCTGTCGCAGCAGCGCCGCAATACGCTTGCTCACCTCCGTCACCTCTCCCGACGAGACCGCCGTCACCGTGATGTCGTTGAGCTTGGTGAGATTCAACAGCCGATGGGTCGTGGTGAACGGCATGTAGACGGCATCGAACTCGTCGTCTCCTGGAGCCGGACGGACGACCCAGCTCGCGCTGGTGACGACACCGACCACGCGGAACGCCTGGTTCCAGAGCGTCACGTCGCGGCCCACCGGATCGACCCCCGTACCGAACAACTTCTCGGAGACGACCGACCCGAGCACCAGCACCTGCTCGGCCCGATCCTGTTCGCGACGGGTAAAGAACCGGCCGCTTGTGAGCGTCCAGGTTCGTTTGATGTCGAGAAGCTGCAGGTCGGTGCCGTGCATGCGAGTGAACCATCGCTTGTCGCCGAGGTGCACGCGCGCGTTGCCGTGCACGCCGCACGCCACATACTGCACGCCCTCCAGCTCCTCGATCGCCTGCGCATCGGCGAACGACAGCGTGGCGGCGCCGCCAAGGCCCGCCTCGAGATCCCCGAGCCGCTGCCAGGCGAGTGGATGATCGTGCTTTTCCATCGGATCGTCTTCGGGGTGGAAGGACACGCGTACGAGATCGGCAGTCGGCAGTCGGGAGTCGGCAGTCGTGAAATTGTGCGATTCGTCTGCCGTCTGCCGTCTGCCGTCTGCCGACAGAGGGTTTTCCTCCCCCGTCAACTCCGGCACCGGCAGCACCAGCGAATCGCCCGCATCGCCTTGATGGCCAACCACGTTGCCCGCGTCTTCGGCCTTCGGTTTCCAATTCCCGGCCTTGACCGTCAACTGGTTGAGACCGGCGGCACGAACCTGTTGCTCGATCGATTGCTGCGCACCGGCTCCCACCGCCATCATGGCAAGCACGGTTGCGACGCCCACCATGATGCCGAGCATCGTGAGGCCCGTCTGCAGCCGATTGCGGGTCAGCGCCTTGAGCGCGATGTCGACGATGGGATGACGAAGCAGACTGTTCATGGGTATCGGCGACGTCTTACGCGCGTGGCGCGCGACCCGCGCTTTGGCCGGCTGCAACAGGCGGTTGATGATTCGCACGATCGGCGACCACGATGCCGTCACGGAAGTCGATCGTTCGCGTACCCCACGCCGCGATATCGCGCTCGTGGGTGATGACGACGATGGTCAGGCCGCGCTCCTCGCGCAGGCGTGCGAACACCTCCATGACGCCACTCGCTGCTGCTGCCCGCCGGAGAGCTGGTTCGGGTGATGGTCGGCGCGGTCGGTCAAGCCAACCGCGTCGAGGGCGCGGCGCGCCCGCTCGGCCCGCTCGGAGGCCTTCACTGTGCCTTTGCGCGTGTACAAGAGCGGCAGCTCCACGTTTTCGACGGCGGAGGTTCGTGCCAGCAGATTGAAGCCCTGGAAAACGAATCCGATGGTCTCGTTGCGCACGCGGGCAAGCTCGTCGGGCTCGAGCCGCGACACATCCCGACCACTCAGGGCGTACTCTCCACGGGTCGGCCGATCGAGACAGCCAAGGATGTGCATGAAGGTCGACTTGCCCGATCCTGACGGCCCCACCACCGTGACGAACTCGCCCGCAGCGATGTCGAGCGTCACGCCACGGAGCGCATGAACCGTGTTCTCGCCCACGTGATAGATCTTCTCGAGGTCTTTCACACTGATCATAGTCGGCAGTCGACAGTCGGCAAGCGGCAGTCCGGCAGTCCGGCAGTCGCGGGAACAATCACGGCTGCCGTCTGCCGAGGGTGTCAGTTCGTCGTCGCTCCCTTAGCCGGCACCTTGCCGGCGAAGGCGTACATCAGCGTGGCGACGGCTTTCTCTGCGCCCGCCATGCCGTACACCTTGCCTGCGCCTTCAATGACGTAGTACTCGTTGGCGGCGTGCGCCCGGCCGCCGTGACCGGCGCCTCCGCCGACGATCGGCACGCCCGCAAACGGTGAGACCTTCTCGCCCACCTCGCCGTTGCCGAAGAGATATGCTGGCCAATAGCCTCCCGCCGCAGCGCCACCACCACCGATGCCCCAGTCCGAGCGGAGCTCGCTGTGCGAGATATTCAAGATCTCGTAGGTCCGCTTCATCGCGCGCCCGATCTCGTGATCGGAGTTCATCTTCGCCCACGGCACGTCGCCGATCATCTTGACCTCGACGTCCTTGTAGCCGTTCTTGTCCAGTTGCGCACGCAGCTTCTTGACGATGTCAGGGCCCTTCATGTCGGGGATGTAGCGGAAGTTGTGCTTCGAGGTGATCTTGTTCGGCAAAATCGCGCCAGCGCCGCCCGCATACATGTTGCCGCCCCAGATACCGTCGAGGTTGAACGATGTGCCGTAGCGCTGCATGCGGAGCATCGTGAAGGGATCCTCGGAGATGTAACGCGCGACGCCGACGTTCTCCGCGGCCACTTTGAGGTCGGTTCGGGCGGCCGCTTCCTTGAGATCGGCGATCACTTCCCCGCTGAGCGGTTTCATGCCTTCGAAGAACCCGTCGATGAGCGGCGTGTTGCCGTCATCGGAGACGAGTGACGCCAGCATCTTGATGTGGCGCCACGCGGGGCTGTCCACGCTGCGCTTGTTGCTGCCGTGAATGTCGGAGACGGTCGGGCCGCGCCCCCATGCCGTCCCGCTGGTCGTGAGCTCGACGTACACACATCCCTCGGAGCCACCGCCGTAGCCGCCGCTGCCGCTCGGCGACTGCGAGCCGAAGAGCAGCATGGCATCGGCGCCATCGAGCAGCTCCGGATGCTCTTTCATGAACTTGCGCAGCCCAATGTCCATGCGCTCCTCGTCGCCCTCGGCGACGAAGATGATGTTGACGGGAAGCTTGCCGTGCACTTTCTTGATCGACCGCAGCGCGTTCAACTGCGACATCTGCGGGCCTTTCGAGTTGGTGGCGCCGCGCCCGATCAGCACCTTCTTGTACGGCCCCTGCTCGACCAGCCGGGCTTCGAACGGCGGCGACGTCCACGCGTCGGGCTGCGTCACCGGCATCGTGTCGTACATCCAATAGATGACCACGGTCTTCTCGGCGCCCTCGTCGCACTTCGCGTAGACAACCGGATTGCCGGGCGAGCCGTATTCGGTGACACCCACGTCGTAGACCTGCGTCTGCTGGCAGCCCAACTCGTCGAAGAAGCCCTTGACCATCTCGGCGGATTCGGGAATCCCTTCTCCCGAGTTGGAGATACTGGGCTGCTGGATCCACTTCTGCAGGGCCACCACGTGCTCATCGATGTTTTCGTCGATGTGGGCGTAGACCTTCTGGAGATCGGGCGGCACCTGACTCATGTCGGGCTGAATCTCCGTGTCGCCGGCCGGCCGTATGCCAAGCTGGTCGGCGGCGGACGAGGCAGGGGCAGATGTCTCGTCAGGCGCGGACGACTGGGAACCGCAGGCCGCTGCCAGCAAGAGTATGGGGACTGCAACGAACACCCGGCGCATAGATCCTCCTTCGAATTTGGCCGGCTCAAAGGCCGACCCGACGTACCCGTATTCTCCCGACGTCCCGCGATGTCTCACAATAGTCGATCGGGGCGATCGCTGCGGCGTTTCCGCCCATCGACCCGCATTCAGCCTTACCGGTCCCCAGTTGTCAAGGTTGGAACCGCTGGACCCGAGTCGCTGCCGATTGATCGGTGGGGCGCGCTGCGCACCGGTTCGCCGATAGTAAGCTGGCTCGGGCCGATGAACCATGTGGCATGGCGTCGATGCGCCGCTGGAATGCTCGCGCTGGCAACGGCGTGCGGCGCGCCCGAGGCCGACCGCTCGCTCGATGCGCTGGCGCAAGGCTACGTCCGGGCGGCGTTGCAGCTCGCGCAGCATCAACCCGAGTTGGTGGAACGATGGGCGGGTCCACAAGACTGGCGACCGGGCCCTCGCGAGCCTGTCGCCGACACGCGGCGGAAGATTGGAGCGCTGACGGCCGCGCTCGACGGCATCGAGCATTCCGGTGATATCGCCATCGATCGCTTCCGCTTCGCCTACTTGCGCGGCCAATTGACGGCGCTCGATGTGGCCGCCGGACGTCTGCTGGGAGAGTCGACGGGCTTTGCCGAGGAGATGCGGCGCGCTTTTGTCCTCGACCGCCTGGATGTCATCGAGGATGGGGCGGCTCGGGTGAAAGCGGCGCTTGCCGCGGCGCTGCCAGGCACGGGACCAATCCGGGCACGGCATGAAGCCTTCCGAAGCCGCTTCGCCGTCCCGCTCGAGCGGCGCGAGCTCGTTCTGCGCGAGGCGCTCGAGGCGTGTCGCGAGGCGACCCGTGCACATGTGCCCCTGCCGCCCGACGAGGGCCTGACGCTCCGCTTCGACGTCGACTCCCCGTGGGACGGCGAGGCGCGCTACGACGGGAACCATCGGTCGACGATCGATATCAGCGGCCGTGGCCGCATGGACGTCACGCGCGCCGTGACACTGGCGTGCCACGAAGGCTATCCAGGGCATCACGTGCAGCAGCTGCTCATCGAGGGTGCTTTGGTGCAAGGCCGCCAGTGGCCGGAATTTCAACTCGCTCCTCGCTTCGGGCCCCATCTCCTGATCACGGAAGGCGCCGGGGAGGCCGGCGTCACCTTGGTGCTACCGCGCGATGCGCGCCTGCGTCTCTACCGTGACCGCCTGTTGCCGATGGCCGGCCTGCCGCCAGAGGCCGCTGCAACGCTGGTCGACGTCGAAGAGCGCGTGCGGGACGCGGATGGGGCGATTCCCGACGCCATTGCCGCCTACCTGGACTCGCGCGCCTCACGGGATGACACGATCGAGTCGCTCGGCGACCTCGGCGTGATCGACCCGGACGCGTTCGTGCGCTTCGCAGAACGTCGCCGAACGGTCGCTGTCGTGTACCCGGTCGGCCGTCGTCTCGTAGAACGGCATCTTCAGGCGGGGCACGATCCGTGGTCGCAGCTCGTTGCCCTGTTCACCACGGCGCCCTTCACGCTTCAGTGAGGGCCTGCCGGCCTCCTCGCTCGTGCCGCCGACACGGAGGAGCAGGGTGCCGCCTTGCATTGACACGCCGACGGGGCCAAGGCGTGGACCACGCAGTCGCGTTGCTCGTACTCTCCGGAAGGCGGTCCCACGGGGAGGGCGGCCCGATTCATCCATCCCGGAGCAACCCACCGACGTCGAGGGGCCGCGTGTACATCACGACACCGCCGTCTGCGGCGCGCGGCCAGGCATCCCGCGGCCGATCCCAGTAGAGCTCGATGCCGTTGTCATCGGGATCGCGTAGATAGAGCGCTTCGCTCACCCCATGGTCGGCGGCACCGTCGAGCGCGATGCCCGCAACGATGACTCGGCGGAGCCCATCAGCCAGCGTCGCACGCGACGGGTAGCGGATCGCCACGTGATAGAGCCCTGTCGTGCCTGGCGCGGGCGGACGGCCGCCCGCGCTCTCCCAAGTGTTGAGGCCGATGTGGTGATGATAGCCGCCGGCCGAGACGAAGGCTGCGCCGGGACCGTAGCGCGTGGTCAATTCGAAGCCGAGGACGCCGACGTAGAACGCGAGCGCGCGATCGAGATCGGCCACCTTCAAGTGAACGTGTCCGATGTCGACGCCAGGGTTGATCGGGGATGCCGCGGACGACGATGGCCGCTCCATGCGGCATTGTATGCGTCCTTCGGCGGCTCGCCTTCGCTCGCCGGTGGGCGCGCTCGCTCCGCTCGCGCGTGGGCCTCGGCCTGCGGCCTCGGTGGGAATCCCGACAATTCCTACTGCGCCGAAAGGCGCCGCCACCGAGCGAGCGCAGCGACGCGAGGCCCACGGCGAGCGCAGCGAGCCGCCGACCCAGCACAGCAGCCGTGAGGCCTATTCGAGCAGTTCCAGCTCGGGCGTCTCGACGCGACTCGTCAGCGCCTCGACGAGCGTCCCGGCGATGACGAGCACGATGGGACCAAGCACGAGGCCGACGAAACCAAAGGCCGACACTCCGCCCAAGAGACCGATGAACACGACGAGACCATTCACCGACGTGCGCCCGCTGAGCAGAATCGGCCGGAGGACGTTGTCGGCCGTGCCGATGACGCCAGCGCCAATGCCGGCGAGCACGAGCCCGCGGCCGATCTCGCCGGAGAGCAGCAGCCAAATCGCGGTGGGCACCCACACGAGGGTTGCGCCGACGACCGGGATGAGCGAGCAGAAGCCCATGGCGACGCCCCACACGGCGGGCGCCGACAGGCCGAGCAGCCAGAACGTCACGCCGCCGATGAGACCTTGCACGAACGCTACCGTGAGACCGGCACCCACGCTGGCAATCACCAGGTCACGGGTCTTCGTCATGAGCCGCTCGCGCTCTGCCTCGCTGAACGGCAACACGCGCCTTACGGTCGCGCCCACCGTCCGTGCGTCGCGCAGCATGAAGAAGAGGGCGAAGAGCATCACGAACAGACTGCCGATGGTGGCTACCGCATCAGCGAGCACGGCGCCCGCCCGCGGCGCCAGAAACGAGGCGGCACGCTCGAAGGCTTGGGAGATGGCCTCGGTCGGTTCCTCGGGCAGCACAACCGGACTGCGCGAGCGGACGAGAAGCCAGATCTCTTCCAGGCGCTCCGGCGTCGCCGCCGACAGCCCTTTCAAGTACGCCAACGCCTGCGGCAACTGGTCGAGGACCAGCGACGCGAGCAGCACGGCCGGTCCAATGATGAGGAGCGCCGCGAGCAGCGTCGTCACGAGCGCCGCCAGGTTCGGGCCTGCCGACGCCTCGAGCCGTCGCTGCACCGCGGACAGCAGCGTGGCCAAGATGGCCGCCCAGGCAAGCGGCGCCAGGAACGGGCGCACGACCAAGAAGGCCAGGTAGCCGACAAGGAGCAACACCGCATAGAACAGGAGCTGTGTGAAGCGATCGCGGGCGATCCGGCTCATAGGTGTCGGGGACAGCTTACTTCGCCGCGAGCCAGAGCTTCGCGGCGCTTCTGGGCCTCGCCGCTTCGCGAATCGGTAGGACCGGATGCGCCGTGGCGGCGGGCACCGGTTCGCCGCCGGTAGGCCTCGGCGCTTCGCGCCCTCGGTGGGAACCGATCAATTCCCACCGCCCTTCGACGAGCTCAGGGCGCCCCGAGCTTGTCGAGGGGCGCGAGCAAAGCGAGCGGCCGCGCCGGCGAGCGAACCGACGCCGGTCCTACCGAGCCGCATGGCGGCGAGGGCTACGGCGAGGCGAAGCCGAGACGCCTATGTCTGAGCTACACTCCGCCAGACGATGCGTCGGCTGCTCTCGACCTGCGCTCTGCTGATGATGATCGTGGCGAGCGTCCGGGCGCACCCGGCGCCCTTCAGCTATCTGGAGCTCAGACTCGAAGAGGACGGCGCGTCCGGCTCGCTCGTCGTACACGACTTCGACGTCGCACACGATCTTGGCGTCGAGTCGCCGAGCGCCCTGCTCGATCCCGCGATCGCGCAGGCGCATCGAGAACGACTCGTGTCACTTCTGAACACCCGGTTGCGCCTGCGCTTCGATGGCGCGCTGGTGCCCATGGTCTGGGGCGATTTGGCCGTGCTCCCCGACCGGCAGAGCATCCGAATCGCGTTCGTTGCCGCGGGGAGGCGTCCCGGGGCGTTGGCCATCGATGCGCATCTCTTTCCATACGACCCGGTCCATCAAACCTTCATCAATGTGTACGAGGGCGGCCAGCTCCGTCATCAGACGATCCTGCATGCCGATCGCCGCACAGTGGACTACTACGCGGGCACGGCGCAGGGCGCGTGGGCGGTGGTCCGTACGTTCGTGCCCGTCGGCGTCGAGCACATCCTCATCGGTCCGGATCACGTGCTCTTCCTCATCGGCTTGCTGCTGCTCGGCGGATCCGTTTGGCGGCTCGCCACGATCGTCACCGCGTTCACCGCCGGCCACAGCGTGACCCTGTCGCTGGCGGCCCTGGATCTGGTCACGCCGCCTTCGAGTATCGTGGAGCCCACGATCGCGCTCAGTATCGTGTTCGTGGGAGCGGACAATCTGCTCGTCGGGAGGATGGCACGGCGTGGCGATTCTTCCTCTTCCGTACCGAGGGCCGAGGCTTCCGGCTCGGCTGCGTGGCTAAAGCCTCGGACACGGGTACGGGAGAACCGTGTCGCTCCGCGCGATATCCGCCCTTGGGTGGCGGCCGTGTTCGGACTGGTTCACGGCTTCGGCTTCGCGTCGGTGCTCAAGGACTTTGGATTGCCCGCCTCGTCGCTCGCGTGGTCGCTCTTCTCGTTCAATGCCGGAGTCGAGATTGGACAACTGCTCATCGTCGCCCTCGTCGCGTCAGCCCTCGAGGCGATCAGACGGCACAGCGCTCTCACGGGTGATAGGCTCGTGCTTGCCGGATCGGTCCTGGTGATCCTGGCGGGCGGATACTGGTTCGTGCAACGCGTCTTCCTGACAGGAGGGAGCTCATGAAACAGGCGATCCTCGACAAGGTGAAGACCGTCACCGACAAGCCCATCACGCACATCATCAACACGCACACGCACGGCGACCACGTCGGCAGCAACGAGTTCTTCCCGGCCAGCGTGGAAGTCGTGGCGCACGAGAACACGGGCGCGAACATGCAGAAGATGGATGCCTTCAAGGATCCGTCGAAGGAGCATGGTCTGCCCGATCGCACCTACAAGGACAAGCTCACGGTGCTGCAGGGCAATGATGCCATCGACCTCTACTACTTCGGTCCTGCGCACACCAACGGCGACACGTTCGTTGTCTTCCGGAATCTTCGCGTGATGCACGCGGGTGACGTGTTCGCCGGTCCACAATCGCCGTTGATCGACGTGAACAACGGCGGCACGGCCGTCGGTTACCCGGACACGCTTGGCAAGGTGGCCGGCGGCGTGAAGAACGTCGACACCGTCATTCCCGGCCATAGCAAGGTCACGACGTGGCAGGCCTTCGTCGATTACGGCGAGTTCATGCGCTCGTTCGTCGAATCGATCCGGGCGGCGGCAAAGGCCGGCAAGTCGCCAGAACAGGCGCTGGCTGAATTCAAGCCGGCCGACAAGTTCAAGGCCTACACCCTGACCCGCGCCAAGGACAACGTTGGCGTGCTGTACAAAGAACTGCAGAAGTAGCGGCAGGTGGCAGACCGCAGACGGCCCTCCGTCGCTCGCAGATTGAAGCGGGCGAGCTTCGGCGAGGTCGCGCCGAGGTGAGCGGCGAGCACGTGATCGAGCTGCGAGAAATGACAAACGAGCCGCCAGCCACGTTCGCCATCACCCCGGCACCGAGGCCGGGCAAACCGCCCGCGATGTCCGGCCGCATAGGATAGGCCCTCGCGGTGAGCACCGCCCCGAGCGCGATCGCTGGTAAAGCGCTCACGGCCGAACCGGCGAAGCACATGCCGGCGATGGACCACCACGAACCGCGGACGATGGTCGGGCTCTCCAGCCAGGTGGCAACGGAGGTATCAGTCGATGGGTCCGCCAGCCGCACCCTGAACGGATGCGGTGGATAAAGCGTCGTGATGGCGTTCGGGGAGGCCCCCGACGTAGGGTTTGAGGACTGTCGCGATGAAGCGGTGAATTGGCGTGGCGACGCCGCTTTCCTCTCCAAGACGAACCACGGCGCCGCTCAGCCAGGGGAGCTCGAGTCGCCTGCCACGTTCGAGATCTTCGAGCATCGACGACTTCGCGAGGTGCGGCAGGTCGTGCACCATCTTCAGAATCTCGTCCATGACGACGCCCGGCAAGGGAACCCCACGCGCGCGGCCAACGGCGATGGTCTCTTCGCAGGCCGCTTTGAGCATCGCCAGGAGATCCGGATCGCTGCGCAGCACACCGATGGGCGAGCGGGTCACGGCTGTCATCCCGCTGAACACCGACAGCCGCGAGAACTTCGACCACAGGTCGACCTCGATGCGCTCGCTCAAGGTGGCCTCGAAGCCCGCCGCCGCGCAGGCACGGTGAAACTCGACCAGGCGCTCGGAACGGCGGCCGTCGAGCTCGCCGAAGATCAAAGCATCGAGCGCCGTGTGCGTGATGATTCCGGGTTCGCTGATCACCGCCGCAACGTAGGCCACACCGCCGGCGACATGTGGCCGACCCACGACTTCGGAGACGACGTCGACGGCCTCGACGCCGTTCTGGAGGGTGATCACGGCCGTGTCCGGCCCGACGAGCGGAACGATGGCGAGTGCCGCCCGCTCGACGTCGTACATCTTCACGGTGAATAAAACGATGTCGACGGGGCCGATGTCGTCCGGGTGCTCGGTGGCGTGGACGCGAGGCAGCACGAGATTGCCGCGCGGGCTGTCGAGCCGCAAGCCATGGGTGCGAAGGGCCGTGAGGTGCGCGCCGCGTGCGATGAAGGAGACCTCGGCGCCGGAAGCCGCCAGCCGCCCACCGAAGTAACCGCCCACCCCTCCCGTACCCATGATGGCTATTCGCATGATCTCGGCGCGGGTCGAAAGACTCGGGTGCGGAACTTGGGACCGCCGCTACGCGGTGCTGGCCGGTGCCTGCGACTGGATCCCCGGCACGCGGCCGGCGGACAGTTCCTGATCGATCATCAGCAGGCCGACGCCGGTGTTGCCGGCGAGGCGAATACGGCCGAGGAGTCCACGCGCCGCTGCTTCTTCTTCCATTTGCTCGTTGACGAACCACTGCAGCATCACCGTGGCCGGCCGATCGCGGACCTTCTCGGCGAGCGAATAGAGCGCGTCGATCGACGCGGTGACTTCCTGCTCGTTCCGCATGATGTGCTCGCAAACCGCCTCGGCGGTGTCCCAGCCACTCGGCGGCGCGGGCACAGCCGGGAGGACCACTTTCTGGTCGCGCTCGACCAGATGATCGATGATCCGCTGCGCGTGAAGGAGCTCGTCGCCCGACTGTTGCCGCACCCAGCGCGCGAATCCCGGCAAATCGTGCTCGGCCAGCCATACCGACATCGCAAGGTACTCGTGCGACGCGCGGAACTCCAATTTCAGATGTTCGTTGAGGCCTTTCAACAAATCGGCGTCCATCTGCGTAGATTACACCGGCGGAAGGCGCTGCAGATTCTTCTTCGTCGCGCGGCGGTACGCCGTGTAGGCGGCAACCAGGTGGAACGGCCAGCCGAAGAGGCCAGCTGTGAAGATCCAGAAGCCGGGCGTGATGATGAGCCAGAACACGCCACGGAGGAAATCACCGTTGTAGATCTGTCCCACGCCAGGAACGATCAGGCTGAGGATGGCCGCAGTACCCGGATTGTGCTTGTCCATTGGCTGCACCCGCAAAGCAATCCGGTTGCTTCGTTATCTTCAGGCCGATCGCCGGCGGGCCAGATCGAAGGCCAATCCGCCCAGCATGACGAAGACCGCGGTCCCGACCATCGCCAGTGGTGTGCGGCCGGTGCCGCCGAAGTAGACCGCGCCGGCCATCGACGCACCCGCCGTGAGCAGACAGGCGAGGACGAGCCAGAGCGGTGGCTTGGGCGTCACCACGGGTTGATTGCCGCTCGAAGGTGGGTCCGCAAACATCATCCGCCGATCCGGTCCGCCAGCAGGCCCACGCTCAAGGCGTAGGCGTGCGCACAATTGTACTGGAGGAGCGACTCGTAATTGCCGTAAACGAGGAACGTGCGACGACCGGTCGAGACGAGCGATCCGGTTCGATCGACTCGAGGCAACACGCCTTTGTCGGCGGCACGCACCCCGAGGGTGTGCCACTGCTCGAGCGGCAACGCGACGGTCATCTCGCGGAGCGCGCGGCATCCCGTGTCGCGCAAGCCGACGGCGCCCGACATGCGCGACCAGCCCCCGTCCGGCAACGACACTTCGCGCCCCCAGGTGTGCCCATCTTGCCATCCGTGTTGCTTCAAATAGTTGGCGATCGACGCGAACACGTCGCCCTGCGACGCCCAGATGTCGCGGTGACCGTCGCCGTCGAAATCCTCCGCGTACTTGAGATAGCTCGACGGCATGAACTGCGTCTGCCCCATCGCGCCCGCCCACGAGCCCTTCAACCGATGGTGATCGATGTAGCCGCGATCCAGAATCTCGAGCGCGGCAAAGAGCTCGTTGCGGAAGAGCGTCGCGCGGCGGCCATCCCACGCGAGCGTCGCCAATGCGTGCACCGTCGGCCGAACGCCGCTGAAGCGGCCGAAGTTCGATTCGAGGCCCCAAATCGCCACGAGGTATCGCGAGCCCACCTGATACGCCTGGCTGACACTGCGCAGCAGTGAGCGGTGCGTGATGGCACGACGGCGGGCGTTGGTGACGAACGTGCGAGTGAGACGCCGCTCGACGTACTGGTCCACCGTGAGGATCGTTTCCGCTTGCGTCCGATCGCGCTCGACGACGACCGCCAACGGCTCCTCGAAGGCGAGCGCCTGCTCGATGGTGGCGGGCGTGACACCCCGGCTCAATGCCTCCTGTCGGAGCAAGGACATCCAGTCGCCGAAGTCCGGCCGCTCGGCGGGCGCCATGGGAGCCTGGGCATGAGGCGCCATCGCCAGACACAGCACGCCCAGGCCCGCGGCCATCTTCGTCAGCGTCGAGCGTCGTACGACGAGGCGCTCCACCTTCTGCCTCATGCCGGCCATCCACGCGATGCGAGTATGTGCAACCTGTGCGATCTCAGCATCTGCAGCATCAGACAGCATGTCCGATTCACTCACCATTCTGCACACGAATGTTCGCCTGCGCCAATCGCTTCGGTCAATCTCGCTGGCAACTGCCCGACTAGCTGCGACCATGAATGCGTGCCCATACTGCGCGCTTCACCAGATGTGACGGAGCGCCGCCGTGCTATAGATCGTCGATGCCGCTCCTCAGCCTCGACGCCGTCCCCATCCGTGAAATCTTCCCAGGGTTTCGGGCTCGAATCATCCACAGCGCACGTTCGTCGCAGTCGTGGGTGGACATCGACGCCGGCGCCAGTTTTCCCGAACATCAGCATCCACACGAGCAGATCGTCAACGTGCTCGATGGGGAGCTGGAACTCAACGTCGACGGTGAGTCCCACCGCCTGACGCGAGGCGTCGTGTTCGTGATTCCGCCCGACGTGCCCCATTCAGGCCGAGCGATTACCGCATGCCAAGTGCTCGACCTATTTGCGCCGGTACGCGAGGACTACAAATAGGCTGGTAGGGCTGGTAGGGCTCGACGAAACGACGTCGGCGGAGTTCCCTCGGACCGCCTGGCCCACTGTCCGCCTTCGCGGTCGTCAGGCCGCTGCGGCGAGACCACGCCGGCGCCCGAGACAAACGCGAACTCGCCAGGCTTCGCGGAATATACAGGGCAACGCTTTTGCCCAATTCGCGCACGGCACTCTCAGAGCGCCGTGCCGGCTCCTCCATCGACCATGATCGCTTGGCCGCTGATATAGCTGGCCGCCTCGGAGGCAAGAAAGGCGACCAGGTTGGCGAGCTCCTCGGGGCGGCCGAGCCGACCGAGCGGAATCGAGGCGACCGACGCCCGCTGCACCTCTTCCAGCGGCTTGCCCGCCTTTTGCGCCGTCGCGCGGTCGAGCTCCTCGATGCGTTCGGTCTGCACGCGTCCCGGCGCGATCACGTTGACGAGGATGCCGTCCGGCGCAAGCTCGCGCGACAGCGTCTTGGCAAGCCCCCACACGCCCGCTCGCAACGCGTTCGAGAGGACGAGATTCGGAATCGGTTGTCGCACCGACGAAGAGGCAATGGCGATGATGCGGCCGTACTTCGCCTTCTTCATCTCGGGCGCGGCGGCGTTCACCAGCCGCACCAGGCTCATCATGTTCTGCTCGAAGGCCTTGTGCC
>JAIVJN010000071.1 GCA_020200025.1 Acidobacteriota bacterium
AACCCACCCTTCTGGATCGACATCCGCATCGATGCCACCGTTCTGGCCTTCGTCACCGTCACAACGATCCTCGCGGCCGTCGTCGCAGGCATCGTACCGGCGCTCCGCGCGTCGCGGGCGGACGTGATGACGGTGATGAATGACGAGGGTCGCGGCACCAGTAGCCTGCGCATGGGCCGGTTCACCAGAGGCCTGGTCGTCGTGGAGATGGCCCTGTCGTTCAGCCTGCTCGTTGTCTCTGGCCTCGTCATCCAGAGTATCGCCAATACCGCAACGCTCGATCTCGGCTTTGCGATGCGAGACGTGTGGACGGCGAGAGTGACCCTGCCCGAAGAGGACTTTCCGGATGAAACCCGGAAGCGGCAGGCCATGCAGGACATTCTCGATCGCTTGCGGTTGCTGCCGGGCGCCAATCGGGTGGCCGCATCCACGAGCGTCCCGTTCGGTGGGCCGCGAACGCCGATCAAGCTGCCAGATCGCCAGTATCAGAACGACCGGGAATATCACAGCGTGCACACCCTCACTGTGTCGAGCGCGTTCTTCGACACCCTGCGCATCCCGCTCATCGAAGGCCGTGCTTTCGACGACCGCGATGCGGCTTCGAGCCTACCCACGGCAATCGTCAATCAAAGCTTCGTGCGCACGTATCTGCCAAAGGGCGCGCTCGGCGAGCGGTTGGCGCTCACGAGCGGCGCTCATCAAGAGTGGCGCACGATCGTCGGGGTCGTGCCTGATCTCGGTATCGGAAAGGCGCCCGGCGATCGAGTGTCGGAAGCCATCTATCTGCCGATGACGCAGACCCCGGTCTCGGGAATCACACTCCTCATCCAAGCGGTCGGCCCGCCGCTCAACCTGACAGGTCCAGCGCGCGATGCCGTTCGAGCCGTTGAGCCAAACCTGCCCATCTTCAATGTCAACACGATCGAGCTCGCGATGCACGCGCAGAGCTGGCCGTTCCGGGTGTTTGGCTCGCTCTTTACCGCCTTCGGCGCCGCGGCGCTGTTTCTGGCGACGATTGGGCTGTACGGCGTGATGGCCTTCTCGGTCAGCCGGCGCACGCAAGAGATCGGCGTGCGAATGGCCATGGGGGCGGCCGCCCGAAGTGTTCTCGGCATGGTCCTGCGCCAAGGTCTGATGCAGGTGCTGAGTGGCGTACTGCTGGGGATTGGGCTGGCGGCGCTACTCGGCAGGGGGCTGAACATGCTGCTGTACGGCGTTAGTCCATACGACCCGGTCACTTTTGCCGGGATTGCCTTGGTGCTGGTCGGCACAGGCCTCATCGCGTGCCTCATCCCGGCGCGCCGCGCCGCGAGTGTGGATCCGATGCAGGCGCTACGGCATCAGTAAGGCCTGGAGGCCTGGGGCTTGGAGGCTCGAAGGCTTGGTGGTCGGAGCGTGGCAAGGCTCCAGTCTTCAAGTCTCCAGTCTTCAAGTCTCCAGGCCTCCAAGTCTCCAGGCCTTCGGTGGCGCCACGCTCCTGGGCCTCGCGTTACAATCCCCCTCGATGAAGAAGCTGCGTCCTTCATCGGGCCCGAGAATGGCGAGCTGACGCCCGAACAGGTGGATCGCTTCGCCCGCGTGCAGGCACGTGTGCGGCAACAGCTCGGCACGCGGATGGACGAAATTGAAAAGCAGCACGCCAGCCTCAAGTCCAACGAGACGCCCTCACCGGCCGAAGCGCTGTCGGCGGTGAAAGAAGTGTTTGGCTTGTTCGTCGATGCGCGCCGCTACCAGGTGGAGGCCTTGAACGAGCAGAAGTTCTCGCAATCGGAGTACGACTGGGTGCGCGCACGGGTGTATTCGGCGGCGGGCATGCAATTCAGCTCCGGCTTCGACTTCAGGAAGCTGGAGGAGATGGCGCGCTCGGGGCAGTCGCAAGTGGGCGCGACGCCAAACTTCGATCTTCCAGACGTCCCCGAGCGCAACCGTACGCTCGTGAAGCCGCACATGGCCAAGATGGACGAGTGGCTGCCGCTCGCGTTTTTTGGGTTGTAGTGCCGCATCACGCGCCCACAACGTGACGGCTACGTCGTTTCTCCTTCCCTCGCTCACTTCTGCACGGCACCCGACCCGCTGAGCGCCTCACGCTGCGCCAGGGTCTTGCCGATGCTATGAAACAGGAACCCTGCGTCCGACGTGTCCAGCTTTCGTTCGTCGGTCCTAGCCTCGTCGCGTCCGCCGACTGCCAGTCAGCCGGTTGCACCACCGGTCTCGATCGACCATCCGCGGGTGATGTGCTTCACGCAGGACCGCGAGCTGCGATACCTGAGCGCGACGAATGCGCCGCCATTCACGACAGGCGCCGAGTGGCTGGGTAAGGCCGATTACGAGGTGCTTCGGGCGGCGGCAATCGAGCCGCTCGTCGCCCTCAAGCGTCGCGCGCTCTCGGGCGAGCGAATCCGGGCGCTCGTGGACGGCCACCCCTTCGGAGACCGCCGCTCAATCGTTCTGCAGCTCGAGCCATTGCGCAACGTCAACGACGACATCGTCGGACTGTGCGGAGTCGCCGTGGACCGATGGCACATGCGTGCTGGCCAGCCAGGCATGGCAATCGGTGATGGGTCACGCGCCCGACGATCTCGTCAATCGCTCGATCCTCTTGTTGGTGCACCCGGACGATGTGGCGCACATGAGAGACGAGGTGGCGGGTCTCGCCGTGCCTGGCGCCGACGCACGCAGCTTCGAGGCGCGGTTCAGATGCCGTGATGGCTCGTACCGGTGGCTGCTCTGGAATGTCACAGCCGACCAGCTCACCAAGCGCCTGTACGGCGTCGCACACGACGTCACCGAGCGGCGGCTCGTCGAGGAAGCGCTGCGCGGCAGCGAAGAGCGGCTGCGCGCCCTGGCCAGCCAGGTGCCGGGGTGCATTTATCAATTGCGTCTCACGCCGAACGGACAGCGCGAGTTCACCTATGTGAGCGACGGCGTATTCGGCATCCTCGGCGTGCAACCTGAAGACGTGTATGCGAATCCGGCTCTGCCCTGGACGTTCCTGCCGCCGGAGGATTTCGAGGCGATTGAGGACAGCCTGGCTCAGTCGGCGGAGACGCTGGAACCGTGGAGGCAAGATTTCCGGGTGCTGCTTCGGAGCGGCGAAGTGCAGCTCATTCATGGGCACGCGCAGCCGACGCGCGAGGTCGACGGCAGCATCCTGTGGTCCGGGTTCCTGACCGATGTCACAGAAGCCCACCGCCAGGCTCGCCTGCTCGATCAGACGCAGCATGCCGCGCACATCGGCGGGTGGGAGCTCGACGTGCTCACGGGCCGGATGTTCGTGACCGACGAGACGTGTCGGCTGCACGGGATGCCGGAGCGTGCGTGGGTGGACTGGGACGACGCCATCGCCAACTATCCGTTGGGCCCGCAGGCGAAAATGCGCGAGCTCGGGCGCATCGCCATCGAGAAGGGTGAGCCCTTCGACGTCGAGGTTCCCATCATCACGGCGAACGGGCGCGACGTCTGGATCCGCATGGTTGGTCGCCCGGATCCGCCGAGCGGCAAGGTCACGCGGCTCTATGGATCGGTGCAGGACATCACGGCGCGAAAGCGAGAAGAAGCGGAGCTCATTCGCACGCGCGAGGCGGCGCTCGACGCGTCGCACGAGAAGTCGCGGTTCCTCGCCAACATGAGCCACGAGATCCGCACGCCGATGAACGGCATTCTGGGGATGGCGGCGCTCGCGCTCGATACGAACCTCACCCCGGAGCAGCGCGAGTACATCAAGGCGGTCCAGCAGTCCGGCGAGTCGCTGCTCGCCATCATCAACGACGTGCTCGACATCTCGAAGATCGAAGCGCGGCGGATGATGGTGGAGCAGGTGCCCTTCACGCTGCGCGACGTCATCGACGAGGCGACGAACGTGTCGCGTCCCAAAGCGCTGGAGAGGGGCCTCCACCTGCATCTCGAGATCGCCGACGCGGTGCCGGCACGGGTCGTAGGCGATCCGACGCGGCTTGGTCAAATCCTCCGCAATCTGCTCTCGAACGCGGTCAAGTTCACGGAGAGCGGGTCGGTCCGATTGAGCATTCTGCGGGAGACCGATCGCGGCGACGCCGTCCGCATCACCGTCGCCGACACGGGCCCTGGCATTCCTCCCGACAAGCAGGCCCTCATCTTCGAACCGTTTCGGCAAGCCGATGGATCGACGACTCGCCGCTACGGAGGGACTGGCCTCGGTTTGAGCATTTCACGTGAGCTCGCGAACCTGATGGATGGACGCCTCTGGGTGGAGAGCGAGCCGGGCCTTGGCACCATGTTCCATTGCGTCGTCGATCTGCCGGCTGCACCCGCCATGCGCGGAACCGCGACAGAAGAGGCGACAGGCGAGCACCCGGTGGGGCCGGTGACGCTGCACGTGCTCCTCGCGGAAGACAATCCGATCAACTCGCAGGTCGCGACGCGCATGTTGCAGAAGTTGGGATGCACGGTCGAAACTGCTCTGTCGGGGTTCCAAGTTCTTCACGCCGTGGACGCAGGAACGTTCGACCTCGTGCTGATGGACGTGCAGATGCCCGAGCTCGATGGGCTGCAGCTCACGCGCATGATTCGAGAACGGGAACGCGCGGAAGGCGCGACGCGACTACGCATCGTCGCACTAACCGCAGATGCCATGAAGGGCGATGAGGACCGCTGCTTCGCGGCGGGGATGGATGGCTATCTCGCGAAACCGATCACGCTCGATTCGCTCGAACGGGAGCTGCGGCGGACAGTGAGGCTGCAGACAGGTTGAAGGCCTGGAAGCTGTCACCTCCAAGCCTTCGCTTCCGCCCCGGACCCCCCAGCCCGAAGCCAGAACGCCTGGTCTGCGCCATCAAACACCGATGTAGGTTTCAGCCTCTTGCAGTTGGCGGTCGCGGATGTGCCGCTCGCGCCGGCGTTCTCGCATTTGACCAAGGGCCGTGCGGATCACCCGGAGACCTGCCCACGCGGCCATCGCTGCGGGCCCGCTCACCTTCACCGGCCCGGGCAGATTGTTCGCGACGTACTGGACGCCGTCAACGACACGCGAGACACGTTTCCGTACGGAGTCTGCGGCCGCTTCCATCTGCTCGAGGCGGTGGCGCATGTCCGTGAGCAGCTCGTGCGCGCTGGCGGATGCCGCGCGCGCGTCCTCGACGACTCGAGCAATCTGCGGTCGCACCTCGGCGACCAGGCTGTCGACTTTGCGTTCCATCGACTGCACGCCGGTTTGGAGGCGGCGAAGCGCGATCGTGATCGCGACAATCGCCGCCACTTGCACGAGTGCCATGAGAGCGACCGAGATGCCGATGACCGGCATCCAGTCGCTCGTCACGACCACTGCTCCCGGTCCCGCTTCAGCCTGTCGGAGGCTTCGTCGCCGACGTCTTTGAGGGTCGAGCGTGCGGACTCGATGCCTCGGTTGGCGGTGCCACGCGCCCGCTCGGCGGCGTCCTGAGCGCTCGTGGTCTCTTGACCGAGCGCGCTCTTGGCTTGATCGACCGCCTCTGTGGCACGATTCATTGCCGAGCGTCCCACTTCGCTTGCGCGGTCGATGCCCTCATTCGCCCACTCGCGTCCGGTGTCGCCGTACTGGCGCAGGCGGTCGCGGCTTTGCCGAGCTGCGTCGCCGAGCGAGGCGCGCATCTCCTCACCGCGCATCGGCGCGAACAGCAGAGCTGCCGAGGCGCCGACGATGGCGCCGCAGACAAAGGCGAGAAGAGAACTGTTAGAGCTGGTGTCGTATCCCTCGTACGCGGTCATGGCTGTAGTCCTTTCACGGTGGGGTCACACGACGCGTCGGCCCTGAATCACTCGGATAACAACGACGACGAGCGCCAAAATCAGCAGCAGATGGAGAAAGCCGCCTAGGGTGTAAGAGGAGAGCATGCCGAGCGCCCAGAGCAGGATCAGAAGAACGACGATCGTTTCGAGCACAGGAGCCTCCGGCCTCCGCCCAAGCAGGTTTCGTACCGCACCCGCCCAGGCGGAATCGGCGTCTCCTCGGGCTGAACGGGCGCCGAAGGTCAACCGCGTGCGTACGGTAGGCAAGGGCATTCCCTCCTGTAGCGCTTTCCGACACAATACCGTTGCGTCCGCGTCGTCGCGGAGAGATGTGTCTCTGTTATTGTGCCCGGCGACCGCTCAGAGAGCGGCGCTGACCGTCCGGGCGGCCGTCGTGCGCAGATGCCCGGGGCCATCGGACGGTCGTTCTCGTCAACGCGATACGCACTCTGCCCGAACGCGCTCTCACGACAAGCCTTCGGGCGGCTTGAGGAGCAGAGTGCCGCCGCCTCATCGGATGTGTGACGTCATGACACGGACTCTGGTCGTTCTCCTGGTGCTCTTCGGTCTGGCTGCGCCGGCGTGGGCGCAATTCGAAACCGCCACCGTCGTGGGCACCGTTCGCGACAGCTCTGGTGCGGGCGTTCCTGGCGCCAAGGTGACGCTCACCAACACGGCGACCGGGGTCAGTGCCGAGCGCATGAGCGATGAGAACGGGAACTTCGAGTTTTTCACCGTTCGCATCGGGGTCTATGTCGTGACGGCTGAGCGAGACGGCTTCTCGATCGCCATGGTCGAGAACGTACAGGTCACGGTGGGTGCGCGCCAACGCGTGGACTTGGCGATGGCCGTCGGGCAGCTCTCGGAAACCGTCGAAGTCAGCGCGCGCGCCGTGCTGCTGCAAACGGATTCGAGCGACCGCAGCCAAATTATCACCGGCGAGCAAACCAAGGCGCTGCCACTCAACGGTCGCGAGTATTCCTCCCTCACGCTGCTGTCTCCCGGGACGCGCGTCTCGCCGCTCGGACTGGCCGGGCGCGAGGGCTCGTTCAACGTGAACGGTCTGCGCTCGACGTTCAACAACTACCTGATCGACGGCGTCGACAACAACGCCTATGGCACGAGCAATCAAGGCTTCTCCAATCAGGTGATGCAACCGCCTCCCGACGCGGTGGCCGAGTTCAAGGTCGTCACCAACAACATGAGCGCGGAGTATGGGCGCTCCGCCGGCGCCACGATCAACGTCGCCTACGCGAGCGGTACCAACGCCGTTCATGGTTCGGCGTGGGAGTTCATGCGCCGCACGGACCTCAACGCGACGGGCTTGTTCCGTCCGCCCGACGGCGTGAAGCCGCCGTTCGAGCGCGATCAATACGGGGCCGTGGTCGGTGGGCCCCTGGTGCGCAGCAAGGCCTTCTTCTTCGTCGACTTCGAGGGCTTCCGGCAGACACGCGGGCAGACCGCCAGCTCGACGATCGCCTCTCTTCAGCAGCGGCAGGGCATCCTGCCCGTCGACGTCCGCAATCCGTTGACCGGGGCGGTCTACCCGGCGGGCACGCCGATCCCGATGACCGCGTTCGCGCGCAAGGTGCTCAGCGAGCTGCCCGCGCCCACCAACAGCGGCGTCGCCAACAATTATCAGGTGCTGCAGCAGTTCACCAACGCCACCGACAAGGCCGGCGGCAAAGTGGACGTGCAGTTCAGCCCGCGGTTGTCGGCCTTTGGTCGCTTCGGCTGGCGCGACGCCGACATCTTCGACGACCCGAACATTCCGCTCCCCTCGGGCGGAGCAGGCAATGCCGAGACCTACGTGACGAACAAGCAATTCTCGAGCGGCGTCACCTACACGCCGACGGGCAGCTCACTGCTGGAGATTCGATTCGCCTGGTCGAAGACGGTGGCGGGGAAGAACCCGGCGGCGCTGTTCGCCGGGCTGCCGAGCGCCCTCGACGAATACGGTGTCATTGGACTACCGAGCGATCCGCGCGTGGCTGGTGGGCTCCCGACCCAGCTCATCTCGGGATTCTCGGACCTCGGCCGTCAAGCCACGAACCCGCAGTGGCAGTACCCGACCGTGTACAACCCGAAAGTCAACTACTCGTGGCTCCTTGGGCGCCACTCGCTGAAGAGCGGATACGAGTTCCAGCACGTTCAGACCGAAGTGCAGGATGTGAATCCGTTGTATGGTCGCGACCAGTACGCGGGGCAGTTCTCGAGGCCCGACGGGGTGGTGGGCGCGAGCAATGCCTACTTTCTCGCCGACTTCATGCTGGGGCTGCGGTCGACCTACGCCCTCAGCAATATCCTCATCGCCAACCTGCGGCAGAACATGCATTTCGGATATCTGCAGGACGATTTCCGTGTGAACGATCGGCTGACCCTCAACCTTGGACTGCGTTACGAGTATGCGACCCCGTGGGTGGAGCGCGACAATATCCTCTCCAACTGGGATCCGGAGACACGGACGATGGTGCTGGCGCGCGACGGCTCGCTCGAGGAGCGGTCGACCGTCAGACCCGATCGCAACAACTTCGGGCCGAGACTGGGTCTTGCCTACACGCTGACGCCGGAGACGGTCGTTCGGACGGGGTACGGCATCAGCTACGTCCACTTCCACCGGGCCGGCGGCGGCAACGTCCTGCCGATCAACGGACCACAGGTGATCAACGCCGTGGTCGTGCAGACGCCGCAGCAAGTCGGTTTCAGGACCACCGAGCAGGGCTATCCTGCCGGCCTGACCGACCCCACACGATTCAATCCGCTGGCGGCGAACATCACCTACATGCCGCAGGACTACCGCTCCAGCCAGGTCCAGAGCTGGTTCGCGTCGGTGCAACGCGAGCTGTGGGACGGGGCCCTGGTCGACCTCGCCTATGTCGGCAATCGCGCCGACGACCTGCTGCTCTTCGCCAACTTCAATCAGGCGACGCCCAACAACAGCGCCGGAAGCATCCCGTTACAGCAACGCCGGCCCATCGCCGAGTTCGCTGACATCACCTACGCGTTCAACGGCGGCAAATCGCGCTATCACGCCTTCCAAGCCAAGCTCGATTGGCGGCTTGGCCGGGGGATGTCGCTTCTGAGCTCGCTGACCCTGTCGCGCACGAAGGACAACGGCGCCGGCTCACTCGAAGGAGGCGCGGCGACCAACGGCAATTTCCCCGCGCCGCAAAACTTCTACGATCTCGAGGCCGATTACGCGCTCTCCGCTTACCACCAGCCGTATACGAGCACCACCAGTTTCGTGGTGGACCTGCCGGTCGGCCGCGGCCGTCACTTCATGAGCGACGCGAGTGCCGCGGTCGACGCATTGCTCGGTGGCTGGCAAGTCGCGGGCATCAATAGCGTCTACGCGGGCGAGGCGGTGACGCTCACCTACACGCCGACGGCTGCCCAACAGGTGTCGGGCATCCAGCAGGATTTCCGCGGCGCCAACAATTACCGTCCGAATGTCACGGGGGATGTACTCGCGCCTGACGGCGAGCGCACGGTGCAGAACTGGTTCAACCGCAACAACGTGGTCGTTCCAACCGACCCGAGCCAGCCCTTCGGCAACGCGAGCAGGAACAGCGTGCGCGGCCCGTTGGTCTGGCAGGTCGACATGGTGCTGTCGAAGCGCTTCGCGTTACCCTGGCGAACGTCGAACGTCGAGTTCCGGTCGGAGTTCTTCAATCTCTTCAACCGGACCAACCTGCGCGCGCCCAACGGCAACCGCAGCCTCGCCAGCTTCGGCACGATCACGCAGACCTACGATCCGCGCATCATCCAGTTTGGATTGAAGCTGAATTTCTAGTCACAGGCACCTTGGTGCAGGTGCGACAGGTGCGATTGGTGCCTAGGTACGTCGGTGCACGTGCGGCGGGTGCGAGTGGTGCGACGGGTGCGGTGCGACAGGTGCGGGTGCGACGGGTGCGACGGGTGCGGGTGCGACGGGTGCGG
>JAIVJN010000072.1 GCA_020200025.1 Acidobacteriota bacterium
CGGCCATTCCGCTCGACCGGCTCGATCGGCCGGGTCATGCCTGCCACGCCCACGGTGTCGATATGCCCGCACAGCATCAGGGATCGGCCGGGCGCGCGCCCCGCGAGAACGCCGATGACGTTGGGGCGATTCGGCGCCACCTCCTGCATGTGCACGGCCAGGCCAATCGATTGCAACTCCGCGGCGAGTGTCCGCGCGATCGCCGCTTCGCCAGCCGCTCCAGGGACGAGCGATGGATTCACCGAGTCGACGGCGACGAGCGCGTTCAGCAGGCGAAGCGTCGGATCCATGGCGACCGAGTGTACGCTGATCGGCAGTGACGAGTGAATCGGCCGATCCCGATCGTCTGGCGTCGGATCTCGTCGACCGCGCACGCGCGATCGCTCGCCTCGTCGATGTCCGCGGCGGCCGCGCCCTCGTCGTTGGCGGGTTTGTTCGAGACAGGCTTCTCGGTCGGCCGTCGAAGGATCTGGACCTCGAAGTCTTCGGGATCCGCGAGGATGCCCTGCGCGGCTTGCTCGAGACGCTGGGTCGGGTCGAGCCGGTGGGACAGGCGTTTCCCGTCTACAAGCTGGGCGCGATCGACGTCGCGCTGCCCCGTCGCGAGTCCAAGGTCGGCACGGGTCACAGAGGCTTCGCCGTCCAGGGCGATCCGTCGATGTCGTTCGAGGAGGCGGCCCGCCGGCGCGATTTCACGATCAACGCCATCGGTTGGGACCCGTTGACCGGCGAGTATTTGGATCCGTTCGCGGGCCGCAGTGATTTGGCGCGTCGGATCCTGCGCGTAGTCGATCCGCAGCGTTTTGGCGATGACTCACTGCGGGCGCTGCGCGCACTGCAGCTGGCCGCACGATTCGAGCTGACGCCGACCGACGACACCATCACCGCGTGTCGCGCGATGAGGTTGGACGATCTGCCGCCGGAGCGAATCTGGGGCGAGGTGGAGAAGTTGTTGCTCCAAGCGGAGCGACCGTCACTCGGCTGGACGATCGCGCGCGAGATCGACCTCGTCCCCCAGCTTTTCCCCGAGCTCGCGGCGCTGTATGACTGCCCGCAAGAGCCGGAATGGCATCCCGAAGGCGACGTCTGGACGCACACGCTGATGGTCGTCGACGAGGCGCGCCGGCGAAATGCCGATCTCGACCGAGCGCGATTGACCACCGTGATGCTCGGGGCGGTATGCCACGACCTCGGCAAGCCGCTGACGACCGCCGTGATCGACGGTCGGATTCGATCGATGGGGCACGAGGAGGCCGGCGTCGCTCCTGCGATCTCCGTGCTCGATCGTCTCAACGTGCACGCGCTCGACGGTTTCGACGTGCGGACGCAGGTGCTCGGCCTGGTCGCGCACCATCTCAAACCGGGAGCGTTCTTCAAGACCCAGGACGAGGTCACCGACGGCGCCTTTCGCCGGCTGGCGCAAAAAGTGGACCTCGAGCTCCTGGCGCGTCTCGCCCGCGCCGATTGTCAGGGGCGAGGCGGACGCTTCGACTGTTCGGCGATGGATTGGTTCATCGATCGCGCCCGCGCCCTCGGTGTCGAACATCGTCCACCCGCGCCGATCCTGATGGGTCGGCATCTGCTGGAGCTCGGCGTGGCCCCAGGCCCTCGCATGGGCAACGTCTTGCGCAGCGTGTACGAGCGTCAGCTCGATGGCGAGGTGGCCACGCTCGACGAAGCCCGCGAGTGCGCACGAGCGATCCTGCGAGACGGGTGAGTGGCACAGTGCAGAGTCGCTGCAGGCACCCTGGTTGCTCTCGCCACCCTTGAGAGCAACCAGGTTGCTTCACCCGAGTAGATACTTCGCAAACGCCGACGGCTCCACGTTGCCGCCGCTGACGATGGCAACGCACGGGCCGTCGAGGCTCGGGTCGCTGAGCCCGGCGGCGACGGCCGCCACCGTCGCGGCGCCGCTCGGTTCGACCACCAGCCGCGCGTGGCGCGACAACCACGCCACCGCGCGCGCGATCTGTTCATCGGTCACCGTCACGATCGTGTCGACGAAGGCCTGGACGTGCTTGAACGTCAAATCCCCAGGGCGCATGGTCAACAACCCATCCGCGATGCTCGCGCTCCATTCGAGCGTCACCGGGTGCCCGGCTTCGCGCGAACGCGTCATCTTCGGCGCCCCCTCGGGCTCGACGCCGACCACGCGCACCTCGGGCTTCGAGAGCTTGAGCGCGGCCGCAACGCCGGAAATCAAGCCGCCACCGCCCATCGGCACGAACACCGTGGCGACATCGGGTGCCTGCTCGAGGATCTCGAGACCGCTCGTCCCCTGCCCGGCGATGATCCAGGGATGGTCGAAGGGGGGAACGATGGTGAGCCCGCGCGCCTCTGCTTCCTGTTCCGCACGGACTTTGCGGTCGGTCGAGGTCGTTCCGGCAAACAGCACGTCGGCGCCGTAGCCGCGAGCGCCGTCCACCTTGATGGCCGGGGCGGTCGTCGGCATGACGATGACCGCACGCGCACCACGCTCGCGGGCGGCGAGCGCCACCGCTTGGCCGTGGTTGCCAGACGAGTAGGTGATCACCCCGCGCGCGAGCTGATCAGCCGAGAGGTGCGCGAGCATGTTGATCGCGCCGCGGATCTTGAACGCGCCCATCGGTTGCAGGTTCTCGCATTTGAGCCACAGGGGCCGGTCGGCCCCGGCCGGCTGCGACCCCGGCCAAGGAGCTTCTACGAGCGGCGTGACTCGGGCGGTGGGACGAATCCGAGCCGCGGCGGCGCGAATGTCCTCCAGGGTGACGAGCCCCAACGTCGTCTCAGTCGAGTTGATCATGGCGTTCTCGCCAAGGCAACCAGGTTGCTCTCGCGAATGCTGAAGGCAACCAGGTTGCTCTCATGGATGCTCGCGAGCAACCTCGTTGCTTCGTCCCCCGTCTCGATCTCCCGTCACTTCCGCGCGTTGGCGAACTGATCGCCCGCGTTGTAGGTGGGCATCTTTGGCTCGGCGGCTACGCGCCACGCAAGGGCCGTCAGAAACTGCAGGTCCTCGACCCCGCCGCTGAAGTCCCACGAGGGATCGTACTCGTCGCCAGGCTGATGATAGTCGGTGCTGTTGTACGCTTCTTGTCGCTTCAGCAGCGCCGGCGCGTCCGCGCCCGTGAACTCGCGCGGCTCGCTGATGGAGAGTGCCGGGACGCCCGCCTTGGCCAGCGGAAAGTGGTCCGAGCGGAAGAAGTATCCGCGCTCGGGATGCTGGTCGGGTCCGATGGTCCGGCCGCGTTCCTTGGCCAGCGCCTCGGCCACCGCGCCAAGTGTCGATCTATCGGAGCCGAGCAATACGAGGTCACGCGTCTTCCCGAGATAATTGAGCCCGTCGACGTTGATGTTCGCGGCGATCTGATTCATCGGTAACGGCGGATGCTGGGCGAAATACTCGGCGCCGAGCAGTCCTGCTTCCTCGGCGGTGGTGAACACGAAATACATCGATCGCGCGGGCTTGCTCCCGGCGCGCGCCATCGTTTGGGCAATCTCGAGGAGGCCGGCACAACCGGACGCGTTGTCGTAGGCGCCGTTGAACGTGCGATCGGCATCAGGCTTGTCGCCCGGCTGCGGAGCGCGCACACCGAAGTGGTCCCAGTGCGACGTGAAGACGATCCCCTGCTTCTCGTCGACGCCCTTCAAGACCCCGATGACGTTCGGCGAAGTCTTGCGTACGGTCGTCTGCTCGAGCGTGGCGGCGGCGCGAATACCCAGCGCCACCGGCTTGAACCCGCGTCTCGTCGCGGCCGCGCGCAACTCCTCCAGGTTTTTTCCCGATCGCTTGACGAGATCGGTCGCGGCGTTGCTCGTCATCCATGCTTTGATGCCAAGAGCGGGCGCGCCCGCCTCGGCGGGCAGCGCGTACTGGGTGCCGGTCCACGACGACTGGACGACTTGCCAGGGGTAGGTCGCCGATTCGTCGGTGTGGATGAGAAGCGCTCCGGCCGCGCCTTGCCGAGCAGCCTCCTCGAATTTGTACGTCCACCGGCCGTAGTACGTGAGCGCCTTGCCGCCGAACAGATCGGGTTCGTCAGCCGGCGCTGGCGGGTCGTTGACCATGACGAGCACCCATCGGCCCTTGACGTCGACCCCTGCGTAGTCGTTCCACTTCTCCTCGGGCGCCACGATACCGTGGCCGACGAACACGACGTCGCCCTGGACCTGCACGCGTGGAGTTTCGACTCCGGAGAACGCGACGACATCCTCATAGTAGCGATAGGTCGTGCCGGGAAGGCTCAACGAAAATTTCCGAGCGACCACCGACTCGACAACGGGCACGGGCTGCAGGAAGGCGCCATTCTCACCCGCCGGTTCGATGCCGAGCGTCGCGAGCGTCGTGGCCAGATACTGCGCGGCAAGCTCGCCGCCGCGCGATCCGGGCGCTCGGCCCTCGAAGAGATCGGACGCCAACATCTGGATATGCGCACGGATGGCGCGCTCGTCGATCTCGTGCTCGGCCGGCCCGTTTGACGAGGTCGACGCCGACGACCGCGTCGCCGGTGCGGGGGTGCCGCAGCCGACGGTCGTCGCGACGAGCAAAGCCGCGATCGAACACAAATTTCGCATGGGGAAAGTATAGCGGGCGTGGTCGCCCGCTTCGCTCGGGTTGAGAATGCATCCACCTACCGCGCGACGCGCGGTCCCACCGCACTTCGACCAGCTCAGGGCGCCCCGAGCGCTGTCGAGGAGCGCTGGAGTGGTCGACAGGGCCGGCTACGCCGGTCGGACGGCTTCGCCGCAGGACTGCTCGCTGCCGCTCGCAGTAGGAAGGACCCGCACCGTGCAAAGCGCGGTCCTACCCGAGCATGGCGAGGGTCTCGGTTCTCGTTCCCGTTCGCTCGGCGGGATTCAGACGCCGCTTGCCCGGAGCTCCTCGAACAGTCGGGGGACGTTGCCGGAAATGCTTCGCAGGGTCGGTGTCCAGCCAAGCGCCCGAGCCCGCGGACTGCGCACGCACTGGTCGAGAGCAAGGGCGTCCGCGTATCCGCCGAGCTTCTGGCGTGCCTCCTCGATCGGCACGTGGCGAATGTCGGGTCGCATCACGACATGATTCGCCATGGCCTGCACGATGTCGATCACGCGTTCGTCCGACTCGTCGGTGGCATGAAACACACCGGAGGCGCCGGGGCTGGAAAGGCCACGCGCATAAAGGTCCGCGAGATCGCGGTCATATACCGAGGCCCAGCGGTTCTCGGCCGCGCCCATGACGCGCACCAAGCCGTTCAACGCTTCTTTCAGCAAGTCGGTGATGATGCCCCGGCCGCCGCCGTAGACGATGCCTGGACGGATGACGATCGTGCGCAGCCCATTACCCCCGGCGGCGAGCACGCGCGCTTCGTGCGGCACCCGCCACGCCGAGAACGCGATCGGGTTGACGGGCATCGTCTCGTCAGTAGCCGTGGATGTGTCGCCCAGCACCCACACACCGGACGTGTAGACGAACGCTCGCGGGCCCGATCCCGCGGCGAGCGCCGGCAGCACAGCGTCGAGGGCGAGGGCCTCCTTCTCCGCGCGTTTCGCGGAGCCCTCGAGCGCCGTATGGACCACGGCATCCTGGCCGGCTATCACCGGCAGATAGGTGTGTGGCGCCTCGAGATCGCCCATCACCGGTGTGACGCCGCGCGCAGCGAGGCGCGCCGCTTGACCGGGTCGTCGGACCAGGGCGGATATCTGATGACCGGCGCGGATCAACGCGTCGAGGACCGCCGATCCGATATAGCCCGTCGCGCCTGTCATGAAGATGTGCATAAGACGTCAGTGGGGTCTCGTGTTCTCACGAGGCACAGAGATAGACGAGGGCGGAGGGCGTCAGATGTCCCACACTCGTCCGCTGTCGTAGAAGGTGATCATGCCGTCCTCGCTGACCTTGAGGACCGGGCCGAACCGACTCGCGGCGAGCGCCGCTGTCGTGCGCGCGCCCTCCGTGATGCCGCTCGTCTTCGTGTACTCGCTCGTCAGCGGATGCCGAAGAATCGCGCCGGCGGCCAGCAGCGTCCCGCTGCGATCGGTCACCGTCGCGCCGTCGAGGGTGGAGAGCGCCGACAGCACGCTCGGATCCAGCTCGGTCACGGTCCGCCCCGCGAGCACGTGTAGCAAATGACGGCGCGAGGGCGTGCTGGCGTCGGAATGCTGGCCGACGAGCTCCATGTCGAGCCGTTCAGGCGCGGCCACGAGCTGCGCCAACGACTCGAGCGGTCGACGAAGCACGACGAACAGCGCGCCCTCGCGCGCGTCGGAGAGGTCGAGGGCGGTCTGGAACAACCGGCGGGCGAGTACGGGCTCGCCCACGGCCGCCTCCCACAGCACGTACTTCGCCTGCAGATCGAGCAAGTGCCAGTCGGCGTTTCGGAACGTCAACACCTGTGTGCCGGCGGCGAAGACCTTGATCTCGTGCCCAGGGCTCAGGACCACGCAGACGTTCTTGTTGTCCAACGTCGCACGCGCGTGCGACGCGTAGGCCTGCGCGCACGGCACCTCGAGCTCGCGGCCGCCGGAGGATTGTTGCGCCCACCTCTCGACGTCGACGATATCGAGCAGCCGGCCGTTGTGGCCCACGAGGAACAACGTGCGCAGCCCGTCAGCCAGGCGGAAGAACGACTTGATCGACGTCAGCGCGCTCGTGTAGTGAGGCCAGTAGCGATCCGGTGCCGGATACTGGCCCACGCTCTCCGGTTGACCATCGATGAGCAGGACGCCGCTCGAGATCGCCTGGTTCTCGTAGCTCGAGAGGGCGGCGACGCGAAGAATCTCGATGACCTCGGCCAGCCGGTCCGGCGGCGATTCATCGCTTCCGGGCAAGACATATGGCGCCGAGTCGAAGAACGCCCCGACATAGCGATCCTCGATGGCGCCGCGGAAAAGGTCGCCGCGCTCCACCATCAACTGCGGGTGCAGAATCGCTCGATAGCGCGCCGCGAGCACGGCGCCAATGGCACGCGCGAAACGCACCTCGTGCGGTGTGAAAGGCCGTTGGCCGGGCACACGCAGGACGTAGCGGTTGCCGAACCAGCGCACCGAGAGCGCGCCAGGATCGTCGGTCGGGTCGATCGAGAGGCGCCCATCGGACGAGGGCGACGGCACGGCCTCGGTCTCGAGCGTGGCGCGATCGAAGAATCGCGCCAGCGCTCGCTGCAAGAACGTGTCGTAGCGCGCGCCGACGACCAGCGCCGGTGGCAGTTTCGAGATAGACACAGTCGCGTGGATCATAATGCACGGGAGACGCCATTCGGCACACGGCCGCAAAGGCGGGCAGGCGACAGTTGACGATTGGCAGTTGACGATTGGCAGTTGGCAGTTGGCAGTTGGCAGTTGAGAGAAATACGTGTGCCCGTCTGCCGGCTGCCGGCTGCCGGCTGCCATGTGAAGCTTTCCGCATACCGTCATGACTCGCAACACCC
>JAIVJN010000296.1 GCA_020200025.1 Acidobacteriota bacterium
GCCCAATTCCGGTCGTATTTGCGGAACTTGTCGAAACTCGAGCTCGGACCGTCGGGCGGTTTCTGTCCAGGGGCTGGTTTTGGTTTCTCGACGTCGTACTCCGGTCCTTCGGGCCTCTTCTTCTTCAGCTCGGCGATGACCGCGTTCGTCTCCTGCTCATCGGCGAGGCGGTACACCTTGCGATAAATCCGATCCAGCTTCTCCCGGACCTCGATCGGCCAGTTGAAGTTCCGGAAGAGCATCCAACAGCCCCTGGTATTGATGATGCCGTGCACTGAATTGCCAGGCATGATGTTGTTGCCGGTCGCCGCCTCATAGATTGAGTTCCAGATGACTCCGTAGGACACCTTGGCTGATGGCTGAAGGGCTGCAATCATGAATTTGGGAGGTGCGAGGTTTGTCTTCTCCAGCCATTGGTTGGGTCGCAGGCCGTTGTACCAACCGGGTGCCCTGCGATTGTTCTTCGGCGGATTGAGCCAGGCCTGCGTTGGTGGATTTCCTAAGCACACGTAGAAGTATTCCGTATGACAGACGAGGGTAATGGGGCTGGTCGACTGCGCGCTCCTTACGTTCAACTTCACATCGTCGCGACAGAAAAAAACGCTGAATGTGGCGTTCGCGAAGACTCCCACGCCTGATTTTTGCCAATCCGCGTACATGCGACGTTTCGACGGCAACGGCGGATACAGGGAGATGAATATGACCAGCCGTCCGCGCGGGTTCTCCGACGCGGAGGCGGAGCTCGACAAAACCTTCCTTTGCTCTACAGTCAGTTTGCTCAAATAGACATGGAGCGCGGACGGATCAAAACCCTCCCGAGTCGAGAACTCGTGCAGCATGATGCGCTTCAATCGGTACGATTTCGTGATTTCGATTCCGACTACGGCGATCGTGCGCGGAGACATCGACTTGAGGTCGTGTTTAGGTAATTTGAAGTCGATCCTTGCTAGGTGCTCCTGTAACCCGTCGCGCTTCAGATCGACGGTCCACTCCAGTCGGTATTTGAATCCTTGAGCGGTCATCGCGATCCGCTGACAAGGCACCTCACGAATCAGTGTCTTCTGCGCCGGCTGTCCGTCCGCTTGCTCATAGTGCACATCGAGCTCGAGAGACACCGTCGGGGGCAATGCATCGTCGATCTCGACGTGGATCGGCACCTTCTCTCCCTCGACCGTGCGAGGATACGGTGAAAAGTCCGTGAGCTTCATGGGTTCGATCGCGGATCGGAGTCAGCCGGTTTCTCGAATGGCGGCTTGTGACCGGCGCTCGCCGCAGGTACCGGTCGAGCGGCGAAAACCTCCCACGCTTCATAGACGGCTTTCGGTGCAAGCAGCGGAAAGGGAGCGACGATCTTATGATTCATCGGGGCAACCGGCGGCGGTGGCGGCGTAATACGAGACACAAACGCCGGCTGCGGCCGTTGTGGCGCGACGATCTCTGACATCGTTAGTCCTTCAGCAACCCCGTCTTCGGGTCATATTCGACTTCCACCGCCACGATTTGGTCCGTCGGCAGGACCTCGATCCATTGATCGACGAACTCGAAGTGCTCCTTCCACGTGGCCCGGAAGCCGCCGGCCAGCGGGTCGAAGCCCTTTTCGAATACCTTATCCGGCGGCAGGTACGACACGTTCTGCTCCGTCACGACCTGTAGCGACTTCGCGTGTTTTGCTTGCACATCCTCGGCGATCATCACCAGCACTTCTTCCACGCTGGGATCCTTCGTGACGTTGTGCCGGTTGAAATACTTCTGCTTGAAAAGGAGGTGGTCGTCGCCGGCGTACGTCTCGCCGAGCCCCGCGGTGCCCTCCACCGCGGATTGTTTCAGCCAGTCGAAGGCCTCCAGCTCATGGCCTGGACGAATCGGAATCACCGCTTTCACCCACGGCGCGTTCAGAAACGCGTTCCGCAGATTGTCTCCGTCAAGTTGAATGAGCCAGCCCAATGAGCTTCCGAGCCGCGCCGGCGCGGAGTCCTCGGTGATCATGTAGTTGTCCGTGCGGCCCTCTCCTCCCCACCCCACGACATCCTCGCTGCCCAAGGTCCCGAGGCGCGATCGCGCCCCGGCATTGGCGAGCGTCTGGAGGCTCCTCGACACCGCGCTCGTCTTGGCGACAGCCGCCTTCCAGTGGGGCGATTCCATTTGCGCACCCGTCTGGAGGCTCGACTGGTGACGTCGCGGCTGCCACCATTCCGGGGCGACGAAATACATCATCTTGTCCACATCGAACATCGCCTTGATCAACTCCGAGCGCAGATGGGCGACGGGACGGTCGGCGGAGAGACTCCAGGCGTCGCGCATAAGCTGTTCGATGAGGCGCCGGTAGACGACCGTCCGTTCTTCTTCTCGCAGGTCGTCAAATTTCCGCGGCTTGATCTCGCTCGCAAACTTTACTCGCTCCTTGACGCTCTTGACCAGCTCTTCCTTGATCTTCCGTTCCTTCTCGATCTCCCGTTTCTTGTTCTCCTCCGCGACTGCCTTATTCTCTTCGGCGATCGCCGCTTTCTTCGCGGCGGTGGCGGTAATCGTGATCTGTACCTGGAACTCGATGATCTCGCCGGGCGTTACGTCACCGCCATTGATCACCAGGTCCAACATGCCGTCGCTCGGGTTGATCGTCGTCATGTGGTAGGTGAGATGCATCCCGTTCTTGCCGAGCCAATGCACGGGAATCGACTCCGCGATTGAAGGCGCCCTCTTGAACGTGTCGTCTTCCTTCTGCTGCGCTGCCGGAGCGATCTGATATCCCTCCGGGAGCGTCAACTTGTACGGTTGGTGAATGGTCTTCACCGCATCGATCGAATACCAGTCATGTTCCTCTTCATCGTCGCCAACCAGACTGTCGAGCACTTCGTAGGCCGCCACCCCGACGGCCGCGCCCGGAAGGCTGCCCATCGTCAAGCCAATGAAGCCGGCCGCGACGATGGGACCGAGATTACTTCGCTGGCCAGGCTTGGGGACCGGTAGCAAGATGGTCACAACCTCCGTGTGGTCTTCAGGAGTCGGCTTGGTCGGAAGCGCGGCGTACTGCGACAGGTCGGCCTTCGAGGCCAGATGCACGAGTTGTGCGACGCCCAGGACAGCGCCGGGATCGTCGATGTACACCTGCCAGCAGAGCTGCGTGCCGATGTCCTGGACCTGCACGCCCAACTGACGCATCTTGCGGCGCAGCTCGTAGTTGACCAGGGCGTTCGACGGGTTCGAGATCACGTAGCGCTTGCTGCGCATGTCGGTCGTCTCGGTCACCGTGCGGAAGGTCGACTTGAAATTCGACCGGATCTCGGACGAGAGCTTGGCGGTCTGCTGACGCATCGTCTTGTGGTTCTCTTCTCTCGCTCGCTTTTGGGTCTCCTCGACGCTGACGGAGCCGCTGGCTTCGACGTGCGCGATCAGAATGGTGGCCCCCCCGGTGATCGACGACCCCAGTTTCGTGTTCTTCTGGTTCTCGTCTTTGACCGCCGTCGCGAGCTCGTCCTGATTAGTCGTCGTCACCTCGCTGCGCACGATCTTTTCCACGAATTCCTCGAACGTCCTTTCTTGAAGAACCCGGCGCGTGCTGACCTCGATCAGCTCGGTGGTCGCGCCCGGGCTTAGCCAGAGGTGCTCGACGGGAGCGCCGAGGAACGTCCCGAATTCGAAGAAGTACTGCCGATACACGTGGACCATGCCGAGCGGCGACAGCACGGCCTCGCGGCCTTTGCCGCCGGCGAACGTCATCGGATCCAGTAGCTGCAGCGCCTTCGCGTAATCCATTTCCGGACGCGTGCGCAGGAGCAGGGCGTTTACGTTGTCGGGAAACGCCGCTGCCGAGGCGGCGTTGCCGGCTGGTGGCAACAAGCTGTGGAGAAAGCGAGCGACCTGCGCTTCTTTGTTGAACAGATGGTCCGCCGCTTCGATCGGGGTGGCGAAGAGCGTTCGTGTGCGCGCGACGTACGCCGCTAGCCGGTCCCCGGGATCAACGGGCTTTGGCGCGAACAGATTGCGGCCGACGCCGGAAACTTCGTCGATCGCCTGGCGCAAGGCGGTATTCAGGTTGTCCTGGGTCAGCAACACCGTCCACCTGCTCTGCCAGAACGCCTTGTTCGACGGTGGATTGGCCCGCAGCCACGGCTCGATGGCGCGCTGCAGCAAGCGCACAGTCAGGCTGTCCAGGTAGCTGTGCCGATTGGTCGCCTTGCTGGATGATCTCGTGCTCCTGCCCAAGCTCGCGCCGCTGTTCCAACAAGAGGTTGTCTTTCGCCTCCTGACGGTCCCCCACGGTCCTCAACTCCGGCAGCTTGTCACGAAGGAATCCCCAAACATCAGATCGCGTCGTCGTGAGCTGGTTGAAACTGAACTTCGCTCAGACGATTCGCGGGATACGGCCCCGGCTTCACGGTAAGGAATCGGAACCGACCTTCCTTGTCGGTCAGCTGATCGCCATGCCCTTGAAAATCGGGATCGAGTGGCGGCGGATTGGGGTCGGATGGATGATTCTAGCGACCGAGTGCATTCGCCTGGCAGAGTTCGATCCGCGCACCGGCGACCGGTTCGCCGCGCGCATTGAGCACGCGCCCCGCGAGGAGGATGTCCTGTCCCTGCGCGCGCTTCGTGTGACCCTTGACGAGCGTCAGATCGCTGTCACGGTCCATTGGTCTGATGATCGGGTAGAACGGCCCAGCGGTCGTCGGTGTGGTTGGCGCTAGCGGTGCCTAAGACCATCCCCACAGGAGGCCGCGAGGGCCCCACACCGCAGCAACACCGCGGCGACACCCAGACGTAACAATTCGCGGCGGGTCGAGGCGCGCTCGAAATTGTCCATCGGTCGGTCCTCTCGCCTAGCGGCGGCTCGCGACGGGCATTATAGGTTGCACGGCTGTGTACCAAATCCCCAAGGACCGCGAGTACCACTCGAGAAAACCCGCAACGGCCGCTCACGCGCCACGGTTGAGCCAGAATGGAGAATCGCTCACGCGCGCAACGGGGGCGAACTGGACGACCACCTCAAGCCTTTACGCGACGCCTGATTCGAGTCAGGCCGCGTGAATGATCCAGGGTCGAAGATCGTCTACCGACGGGCTTCATTGCCTTTCGCGGGCGGCAGGCCAAGGTGAACAGTTGCGGAAAGCGTCCCGAACACCCAGCCAGCTCATTTCTGAGGCTGCTCGTCTGCAATTTGTTGGCTCATTACCACTTCAGCCGCTTTGCGCCAGTCCGAATCCCACGCTGGTTAATCGAGGCCCATGGCCTCCGACTAAAGGCTGCACGAATTATCGATCCGATTAAGGGACAGCAACGAACCGAAGCACGGGGCGTGCAGCGCCTCCACACGCGATGCAGCCTTGCGTCGAGCGAAGGACAGCTGCAGAGGCTCGCGCCGGTAATGGCGGACTACACGAGCGAGGTGCTGTTCGGCGATGTGTGGCGGCGACCCGAGTTGTCGCACCCCCGACCGCAGCTTGGTCACCATCTCGGTGTTGATCGCGACTGGAAAGCTAGAGCAGCCGTGAGACACTCGGGCCACATTAGGGTGCCGACGTGAAGGTCCACGGATCGGGCTACTTCAGGAGCTCTCATGTTCTCGCGCATGTTCATCGTCGCGCTCGCGGCGCTCGCGCTGTCCAGCGGTTTGCACACCTCGGCGCAGAGGCCGGGGATTCCGGACCAGCCGCTACCCGCGGGCCAGACGAACGATCCCTTTCCGCAGCCGATCGCCCGCGACGAGGGCGTCATCACGGTCACGCTTCGCGAGTTCGCGTCGCTTCCGGACATTGCTGACGTCCCCGCGCGCATGATGACCCTGGTCGAAGAGCCCAGCACAGGGCGCCTCTTCGTCAGTGACATGCGCGGCCCGCTATACACTCTGAGTCCGGACGGGCGAGCGGTGACGCCGTACCTGGACCTCCTTGATCCGAAATGGGGCGTCGCCGTGCAGTCGCAGGGCCGCGAGCGCGGGCTGCAGAGCTTCGTGCTCCACCCACAGTTCGCCCAAGCTGGCACGCCCGGATTCGGCAAGCTCTATACCTACACGGACGTCTCGAACCAGACTCCAGTACCGGATTTCACGACGCCAAACGAGACCAGCACGCACGACACCGTGCTGCTCGAATGGAGTGCGAAAACGCCGAGCGCGGCGACTTACGACGGCGGGGCGCCGCGAGAGCTGATCCGCCTGCGTCAACCGTTTGCCAATCACAACGGCGGCGCGATCTCGTTCAACTCGACGTCGCGTTTGGGCACCAGCGATTTCGGGCTCCTGTACGTGGGTTTTTGCGTTGGGTGTCCGTAATGCGCAGCGTTTCGGCTGGGACCCCAAGAGCGGCGCCATGTACCTCTCCGACATCGGACAGAACATCGTTGAAGAAGTGAGTCCAGTCAGCGCCGGCGCGAACCTCGGCTGGAATGTCTGGGAGGGCAGCTACCGGTATGTCAGCCGACAGGCAGTGTTCACCCAGTCGCCGCGCAGCGATCCGACGATCACCTACCCGATCGTCGAATGGGGCCAGCTCGATCCGGTCATGCTGCCCAGCAATTCGTCCGCCTCCGTCGGTGTGGTTGTCTACCGGAGCACCACCGTTCCACAGCTCAATGGCCGGCTGCTCTTCGGCGATATGCCCAGCGGCGAGTTGTTCCACGTGAGTGCGGACGAGCTGCCGAAGGGCGGCCAGGATGCCATCCGCCGCGTGCTCTTCGTGATGGCGGCAGGCGCGGCGCCGCGGACCTTCCTCCAGATCATCCAGGAAAAGAACCTGGCACAGGGCAGGACGCCCGCGACGCGTGCGGACATGCGATTCGACGCGACCGCGGCAGGACAGGTTTTCATGCTGAACAAGGCTGACGGGACGATTCGCATGATCGAACGGTAAGCACGAGGCGTGGACTCCATTACAGGCCAGGAAGGCAGAAGGACACCCGTCCCTACTTGTGTAGAACGACAACTCGAGGCGAAACCTTTCGCTCTTCCGTACGCTGTTTCTCGCGGTCGGTCGAGCCAATTGAGCGCTGGTATACTCCCGGGCCGCCCGTTGGTTCGTTCAACAGCCGTGCGGATCCCTCAGTCCGTCGCGGGTGAGCATCATCGTCGCGACTCTCCACTTCTGCGCCTGCGCCGTGCTGGCTGCGCCTTGCTAGCCGTCGGCTTTACCGCGGGCAGCAGCACCTGTCGCATCAGATCGACGTAAGGGCTCCAATTGATCGGTAACGACGCGGGGGATTCGTGCGCCAGTTGCAGGAGGCCCCGGTAGGCCGCGTACGCGAAGACGGCGCGTGCGCGCGCCTCGACCTGTGGTAGTCCGAGCTTTCGATAGCAGGCGTCGAGGTAGTCAATGCGGGCGGCGCCGACACGTGCAAGGACCGCCTTCACGACCGGTTCGTCGGCGGCCGCCGCCAGCGACGCGTAGAGAGAACGGGCGCGTGGTGGCTGGGACGCGGCATCGAAGATCAACGCCAAGCGGCGACGATAGTCGCGAATCGCGTCGAGGGCCTGCACGGCTTCCGCTGTGGCCCGCCGCTCCCCTCGAGCCAGCGCCGCCGCCAGCAACTCCTCACGTCCCTGGAAGTGCCAATAGAAGCTGCCCTTGGTCACGCCCAACCGCGCCGCCAGCGCTCTGACGGTGACGGCACGAAGCCCCGCCTCCGCAATCAACTGCAGCGCAGCTTCGGCCCAGTCAGATGCCGTGAGGGTCGGGGTGCCGAGTCGAGGCGTCCCAGTGCGCGTTGAGGCCACGCCGCAGTGTCTTCCATACCTGACCTTTGAGGCCGGACAATGCGGTCAGAACTGGCGCGCCGACGAGGAGACAGGCCGTCGACCAGCATACGAGTCCGATCACGACGTGCACCACATCGAGCACGCACCGGTAGGCCGGTGCGCTCGCCTTCTTCGTCAGCGGATTCGCACGGAGTACGTCGTACAACCCGCGGTCGACGCGCCGCAGTTGCCCGACAGCGGTCAGCCGCTGCAGTGCCTTGTCGACGCATCCCCCGGGTCAAAATACACAAAGTCGACGCGTCCAGACCTGAGCAGCCAGGCTATCGCCGATGCGGTTGCGAATCTGCTGCTTGAAGTCTGTGTCCGATATTTGTACACAAGTTTGGACAAGCCCTGTCGCGGCACGCGCGCAACACGCTCCGAACCGACTCACTCTAAATGGGTTGTCGGGAAAGAGCGTTCACGCGGCCCTGATCAGGTAGTTGCGAATTCCGTCCCTACACCCAGCCACAAAGACTGCCCGGTGTTTTCAACAACTTCTGCACAAGGTGATCTCGCTCTCGAACTCTTGACCCGGATGACCGCTGCCCAGGCATCACGCCCCTACCAGCCCGTGGTGACAACGCTTCCAACTGTTCGCTAATCGCACGCTGGATGGGGCCTGCGTAGGCCCCTGTCACATCCGTCGAAGCCATTTCGTCCTACCGGTTAAAGGGCTTTCTGGAAGGAGGGCGTCATGGTGAAGTGGCTCATGAGGCGGGGGATCGCAGCCTTCGAGCGGCAGTGGAATTACGATGCCAGCTACGTGCACGAGATCATTGAGGCCAGTCCGCGGGCGGCCTGGATGTTCTCGCGTGCAGCGGCGATCGGCAAGTATCGGAAGGATGTGCCCCTCGCGGCATGGGCAGCCGCGGCGATCACCGCGGTTCGACACGAGGACTGCGGTCCGTGCACTCAGCTGGGTGTGTCGATGGCCGAGCGAGCGGGCGTAGATGTGAAGGTCCTACGCGCCGTGCTGACCGAGGATCCCACTGCGATGCCTGACGACGTTGCGCTGGCCTGGCGGTTCACGCGCGCGACGATCGACCACGATCCCTCCGCGGACCAGTATCGCGATGAAATCATCAAACGATGGGGACCGAGGGCAGTGATCAGTCTTGCCTTCGCGATGGTTGCGTCGCGAATCTATCCCACGGTCAAGTACGCTATGGGGCACGCCAAGGCCTGCACCCGCATCGTCGTCGGCGGCGCGCCGATCGCGTTCGATAGAGCCGCAGTATCTGCACAACGAGGATGACCACGGATCCTTCAGCGAGCTTCGAGCCGCACCGGCGGCGTCTCCTCGGACTGGCGTATCGCATGCTTGGTTCGATGGCGGAAGCCGAGGACGCCGTGCAGGAAGCGTATCTGCGCTGGCACCACGCCGATCGCGAGAACGTCGCGGAGCCGAGGGCCTTTCTGATCACCACGACGACGAGGATTTGTCTGGACGTGCTGAAGTCGGCGCGTGTACGGCGAGAGGAGTACGTCGGGCCGTGGCTGCCCGATCCCGTCACCGACACCGCGGCGCTGGCGCCCGACACGCAGACCGAGATGGCAGAAGATCTGTCAGTGGCGCTGCTGCTGGCGTTGGACCGGCTGTCGCCGCTCGAGCGCGCGGCATTTCTGCTGCACGACGTGTTCGATTATTCGTTCACGCAGGTGGCCGACACGTTGGGCCGAAACGAGGCGGCGTGCCGTCAGCTGGCGAGCCGCGCGCGAACGCGTGTGCGCGAAGCGCGGCCCGCTGGTGCGATTCCAACACGGGCCGGGTCGAGCTCAGTAGACGCGAAGCACGCGGAGCTCGTGTCCGCCTTCATCACCGCGGCGCGATCCGGCGACGTGGCCACGTTGACGCGCCTCTTGGCCAGCGACGCAAGAGTCGTGAGCGATGGCGGCGGCAAGGTAGCCGCGGCGCTCAATGTCATCGAGGGTGCCGAACGCGTGGCGGCGTTCTTGGCGGGCGTTGTCCGCAAGGGGTGGACCGACGACTTGACGGTTCGCTTCGACATGATCAACGGCTTACCTGGGCTGATTATGAGCGGGCCGACCGGGTTGGTGCAGACCATCGCCTTCGAGATCGAAGGCGATGTGGTGAAAGCGATTTATGTCGTGCGGAATCCCGACAAGCTGAGACACCTTGCCTCGTTCTGAGCGGATACGTTGCGAATTCCGAGTACCTTGGCAGCGACGTGGAGATCGTCGTCGAGCCACGCGCTCGGGCCGGGAGCCGTGCACGAGTGCTGGTCGCTGACGGCCCGACGAGGCGACCCATCGCGAAAGTCATCACGTGGAGAAGATGTCATACTCGAGTCCGACCGTGCCGGTCTTCTCATAGACCCGGTGCTTCTTCAGCTTGAGCCTTGCGCGATCAGCTGGCGACGGCAGCAGCGGAATTCCACCGCCGAGAAGCACGGGAACTACGTTGAAGTGCAGCTCGTCGACCAGGCCGACGGCCAGAAGGCTTCGAAACAACTCTCCGCCGCCAAACAGCGCGATGTCCTTGCCGGGCTTCGCTCGGAGATCGGCAACGAGCTGCTCCGCATCGTCGCTGAGGGTCGCCTGCGGGCAATCTTCAGGGCGGAGCGTCCGCGAGAAGACGATGTTCCGAATCCCGGGTGCCGGCGGCGCGGCGTCGCCCATCCGCCGCATCACCTCGAACGTCTTGCGGCCGATCAGGAACGTGTCGAACCGGCCCATCAGCGCTGCGAAATCAATGTCGGGGTCCATCACGATCCAGTCGTACTCGCCGTTCGGCCCAGCGATGAAGCCGTCGAAGCTCATCGCGCCGCCGTAGACCACTTTCCGCATCGTCCCTCCTCGGCTAAATTGATGTTTAGCAGTAAACTAAACACAAGTTTAGCAATTGTCAACCACCGATGCCCCGGACCACGGATGCCCGGACGACGCCAGAAGGTTACAGACGAAGAGGTGTTCGCGGCGGCCCAGCGCGCCATGAGCCGGCGCGGGCCGCACGAACTCACCCTGGCTGACATCGCTGGCGAGGCCGGGGTGACACCGGGCAGGCTGGTGCAGCGGTTCGGCAGCAAACGCGCCCTGCTGGTCGCGCTGTCCGAACGCTTCGCCGGGAGCGCCGGTTCGGTTTTCGGTGGACTGCGGGCCGCCCACAGCGGCCCGCTGGCGACGCTGCGGGCGTATGCGGCCTGCATGGCGGACGTGGCGCCAACGCCCGACGCGCTCCTGCGAAATCTCGCATACCTGCAGGATGACCTGACCGACGACGTCCTGCGGGGACATCTCGTGGAGAACGCACGTGCCAGTCGCCGCGAGATCGAGGCGCTGCTTGCGGCAGCCATCGCGGCCGGCGAACTGCGACGTCACGTTGACGTGCGTTCGCTGGGGCGCACAGTGGAGACCGTCATCAGTGGATCGCTGATGTCCTGGGCAACGTATCGCGAAGGCAAGGCCGTTGACTGGATCGGCATGGATCTCGAAGCGGTGCTGGCGCCGTGGCTGAGGCGCCCTCACGCCCCCGCGATCGCGTCAGGGAGGAAGCGCGGTACCTCGAAGCGACGTCTGTGAGTCTTTCTCGAGTCAAACGGCTGGCGCGCGAACAGTCGCAATGGCACCGGCCGCGTCACACCTGGCCGAGTCGTGACACTTCCCCTCAGGACGCACGGAAGGGACCGCGTCAGGAGGTGTCCGATGGCCCGGATCGACGAGATTGCGCCCGATTTGTATCGAGCTTCGATTTACCTGCCGCAGTTCGATCTGCAGTTCAATCATTTCCTGGTCGATAACGAGCCCACGGCCCGCGAGACACCTGCGATCACAGCACTCGCTTGATTCTGTGCGATGAGGCACCGATCAACGAAGCTTCGCCACGGCGGCCTTCGCGAGGGCGATGACTTTCGGCCGCATAGTCACCTCGCTATCAGGAGCTTCGATGTCAATCTGGACGATAAGATCCTTCGCGCCCGCCTTGACGTAGAGGGGAGAGGTTCGTAGCGGTCGCGGGGTGGAACAGATCTCGAAATACGCCTCGTCGCCAATCCCTGGGACTGGTTCGCGTTTGCAACCAGCGGGCAGCTTTATCAAGCGGCGATTTTGCGCGGTCCAGTCCTTGCCCTCAATGAGCACCACGCTGAGCAGTGGCCCTTTCGTAGCGCCAAATGCCGGCGTGACATACTGGCACGATGAGCCTCCACCGGCGCCTTGGCCGGGAGGGTCGCCCGGGGAGACGTTGTAGTCTGCATACCCGGTGATGTTTCTCACCTCCGCGACGCTCAGCAACGCACAGGCAGGATTCTGTGCCGCATTCGCTTGAGCGTCCCGCGCCTGAGCCCATACGTCTGCAGAAGCCGCTGGACTCGGAGCGGCGGCCGTCACAGCCAGAATCGTGATCACAAACCTGCATGAACCAAGAGTCTGTCCCCTTGTCACGGAGGGTACCTCCATTCTCGAATACGCGAGTGGGTCGCGGAGGGCGAACGACTCAATATAGCCTCAGGGCCCGAGGGCTGTGCGGCGGTCTACTGAACCGCTTCGCAGGAGCAACGCGGCCGTGACCAGCAGGAGAAACGAAAGTGACGCCGACTATGCACAGAGAGGCGCGCCTCTTCGTCTCGCCATTCTCGATGATCGGCTCGACGTCGAAAACCCCGAGCTCCTGCCGTTTATCCGTCGCCGATCGCCGTCGCCTTGGAGGGCTTGAGCGCATGAGATACCGTGCCCGCACACGATGGATGAAGTACTGAACATTGGCTTCTTCGTGTTCCACACGTCGTGGATTGCCTTCAACTTGCTTGGTTGGATGTGGCGGCGAGCACGGCCCTGGCAGATTGCGACGGTATCGCTCACCGCCCTCTCCTGGTTCGGGCTGGGCATCCTGTATGGATGGGGGTACTGCCCATGCACCGACTGGCATTGGCAGGTCCGGGCGCGACTGGGCCACCAGGACCCGCCGTCTTACATCCAGCTGCTGATCTCGGAGCTGACCGGGATCGATCTGAGTCCAACCTGGGCCGATGGAATGGCGCTGTGCACGCTTACCGTGGTCGGCACCCTCAGCGTCGTGCTGAACCTTCGGGACCGCCGAGAAAGCGGGCTTGATTAACGATCCTCCATCCTCTCCAGATGATAGACGCCCTCGGGCCACCCCGCGGGCCTTACAGTGTGACCTGGCGGAGGGAGCCAGGAGCCCCCGTCGCGCAACGGCGGCCATGTTGAGGATTCAACGGCAAACGGGGCCACGGTCTTTCTACGATTCGTCAACGACGACTCGACGACCGTGCGGCGTCTCGTGGCCCTGCCGGCGCGATCCCCGCGAAGCCGTCTCGTCCGGTGCATCGATTGTCTCGCAGGCACCGGTTCTCCGTGAGTATCGTGTCCTACGCGCCGATCGTTCGCACGATGCGCTCCACCATCAGGCTTGGGCCTGATTCGATTCGCGACTCGAAGTTGACGGCATCGTGCACGGCTCTCTCCAGCCTACGGGGCTGCGCCGACGATGCCGCCGCCTCAGCGGGGGAGTCTCAATCGTGCCAACGGACAACACGATCAATGCAGTCGATGGGTCGAGGACAACTACCTCGGCGAACGCCTACGGCGTCAAACAGCAGATCCGGGTGCTGCTCGGCTTGGGCCCCAAGCGGCTCGGCGCCTTGCTGTTCGGCCTATCAGCCCGTGGTGAAAGTCCCGACGGCATTCGACCGGTGAGCCATCCCCGCGGGCTGCGTTGCTCCTTCTTCAAATATGGGCCGATATTCTCAGTCGTCGCGCCTTGCCCGCGGGGCGTCTCAAAGCCGTAGTCCACGCGCGCCAGGAACCAGGGCGTCCGCACGCGAAGCCCCATCCCGCCCGACGTGCGCAGGTCGGTGAACGAGAAATCGGACACATTGCCGAACACATTGCCGACGTCGATGAACGCCACGCCGTCGAAGATCCCAACCAGCGGGAACCTCAGTTCGTTGTTGATCACGAGAATCGCCTCGCCGCCAAGCGGGATGCCGTCCAGCCCGATCGGCCCCACGGCGTTCTGCTCGAACCCTCGCAGCGTCGTGCTGCCACCGGCGAGGAAGCGCTCGCTCAACGGCACCTCGCCACCGGCCAGCCCCTGCGACAGGCCGATCCGCACGCCGCCGGCATAGACGAATCGTGACCGCAGAATCTCGTTCGTGAATCGCTTCCGCTGCGGCGGCCTGAGCGAGACGTACTTGAAGTACTGTCCGAAGTATTTCAGAAAGCGGACGTCCGAGCCCAGAAACTCTGGCGAGAACGAGAACGCCTGCGACAGGAACGATCCGCGTGTCGCATCGAGCGGCTCGTCGCGCGTCTCGCGCGTCAGCGTGCTCGTCACGGGCGCCACGTTCAGCGTCTCATCGAGCGTGCCGTCCGGGCGCGGGTCGAATGTCCGCGCACGCTCGAACCGGTAGCCATAATTCCAGACGAACGCGTTCTGCAGCGTTCGCTCCTGCTGGAGCGAAAATCCCAGTCGGTCTACATTGAACTCGTCCGATGCGGCCGTGTCGGGGTTGCGCTCTTCACGGAAGTAGACCGACCCGATCGTTTCGATCGGCCAGTGCTTGAGCGACGGCTGGCTCAGATACAACCGCGCCTCGCGAAGCTGCGCGTCGTAGCGCGATCGCAGCCCGACGACCCGCGCCTTGCCCAGCGAGTTGTGGTTCGAGATGTCGAGAATTCCGCCCGGCCCGCGTTCCGTATCGAAGAACGCGCCGTATTGCAACTGGAACGGCTGGACCTCGCGCACCTCGACGTTCACGTGGACCGACTTCTGGTCCGGTGCGCCCGTACCCTGAGCCGTGCTCCGATCTCTCGCGACGGGTGCCGTGCCCGGAGCGCCGGCTGTCTCCTCGCGGCGAATGTCTACGAGCGCGAACGCGCCCGTGTCATACAGGTTCCGCCGCGACCGGCTCAACGCGGAGAGATCGAGCGGAACGTCCGGCACGATCTCCAGTTGTTCACGCACGAGCCGTGTGCTGGTCTCGTCGTTGCCAGTCACGTTGATCTGCTCGACGATGGCGCGGGGACCTTCGTCGATGACAAAGCTCACGTTGACCGTTCCGGCGTCGCCGTTGAGCGCCAACGAGTAGTCCGGAGCGACATCGTTGTAACCGCGGGCCCAGTAGAGCTCGCGAATCCGCACGAGCGCTCGTTCGGCCACGGCTGGCAGATACGGATCGCCGACGATCAGCGGGATCTCGCCGCGCAGACTATCGGCCTCCAGCACAGCGTTACCCGCCATCGTCACGTCTCCGACCCGGAAGCGCGGCCCTTCGCGCACGGCCATCACGACGCGCGCGAGTGTGCCGTCGTACTCGTAGCGGGGCTCGTCGATCTCGGCGGTGAGATACCCCTGCTCGCGGTAATAGCGTTCGAGCAGCTCGGTGACCACGCTGGGGTCCGCAAAGACCTGCTGGTCGAGCTGCTGCTCGTCGATGATGTTCTGCAGCTCCGACGTGTGTGTCGAAGACACCCTGGTGCCAGCGTCGGCGGATCTCTTCCTGGACGTCGGAGGGCGGCGCGAAACCTTCGTAGGACAGCTCGACCTGCGGCCCGGCCGCGATCGCCAGCGAGAGATCGACCGAATCGCCCGTGGTCGTCCGGGCGAGTTTGACGCGTGACTGGAGACGCCCGCGCTCGCGGTACGTCTCTTCCACCTTCTCGATGCCCCGGCGCACTTCGAAGAAGTCGAACTCATCCCCGCTCTCTACTCCGAACACCTTGCGGAGATCGGCTTCGCCGTTCGCCGTGTCGCCCGTGATCGAGATCTTGCCGACGGTCCGCCGGCTGCGCGCCTGGCGGCGTGGCTCGGGACGTCCGCCGAACCGGACGTCGTGCTGGAAGTCGAACCGATAGCTGTCGTCGCCCTGCCGGACGACGCGGGTGTGGAACCGGCGGGTGAGATCGTATTCACCCACCCAGATCCGATCGCTGCTGTCGACGAGGTCGGTCGAGTAGATGAGCCTCAGATCGTCGGTCAGGTTCTGGCCGATCGTCAGCCGCGCGCTCGGGTCCGCTTCGTTCGCGATGAGGTTCGGCTCGACGCGCACCGTGCTGAGGCCGGTCGCACGCTCGAGCCGCCCACCCAGGGTCGAGCCCACGCGCCCGACGAGCTGCGACATCACCTGTTCCTGCGCCACCTCGAACTCTTCACCGCGCATCTCATCGAGCGTGCGGCCCGTCACGAGCAGCGCCATGATGTCGGGCTCGGGCAGAGACGGGGTGGACGTCAGCGTGGTTTCGGTGTCACCGGGCGACCCCATCACTTCGAGCGCGATGTCGTAACTCCGCGCCGAGGTGTTGAGTCGAAGGTCGAACGAGGGCAGGATGCGTCGATCGTCCAGGAACGTGATGATGCCGCGCTCGACCTCGTAGCGGCGCTCGTTGAGCGTCACCGTGCTGCCATCGAGCAGTTGCAGGCGACCCGACATGCCGGTCTCATACGGTGTGCCCAGCACACGAAGATCGGCCGTGATTTCGGCCGTGGCCAGGTTGTTGTCGACGACGATCGGCGTTGTCGTCGCCACGCCCAGGTCGAAGCGCACCCGCTCGAGCACTGGGCTGCGTTCTTCGGTCAGGTCCAAGGATCGGCGGGCGTTCAACGCGGCGAGAATGCCCGTGTCGAGGTTGAGATCGGCCGTGAGACCGGCCTCTTGGATCTTGACGCCGCCGCCGACGACGATGGTGTTGTCGCGCCGGGTGATGGTGAGGTCGGTGTCCGAGAGGCTGCGCAGGTCGAGCGGCGCTTCGAAGGCCACGTCCCTGGCGGCGAGTTGCAGGTCGATAGCAGGGAGATCACCGTCGCCCGCCGCCACGAAGCCCGATCCCGAGATCGTCCCACCGTTCAATGTGCCAGACAAGCGCCTGATATCTGCGCGGTCGCGCGTGAAGTCGACACGCGCATCGAGCTGCTGGGCCACGATCTGCGGTTCGTCCAAGCTCACGCTGCCGCCGGACAGCTCGAGGAAACCGGCCAGGTTCGGATTGGCCACGGTGCCGGTCGCGCCGAGCTCGAGCACGGTCTTGCCTTCGGCGCGAACCGCGTCGGTGAAGGCCGCGAGCGCCGCGATGTTCAGGTCGGCCCCGGCCGTCACGTCGAGAGCACGGTCGCCGATCAACCCGACGCCGCCGCGAACCTCCAGCCGTCCGGCCGACCCCGCGAGCGCGAACCGCTCGAACTCGGCAGCTCCGTCGGCAATGGCCACCGTCGACGTCCCCTCCTGCGCCAGGTCGAGCGTGTCGAACCGCAGCGTCAGATCCGGAAACGTCACCTGGCCGGTCACCGCCGCCAGGTCCGGGCGCGGCGCCTGTATGTCGGCGCGCAGCGAGATCGAACCGCCGAGCCGATCTGGTGAATTCGGGAGCGTCGACAGGTCGAGCTTCGTTATGTGGGCGCTGAGCTGCGTCGGGCCACCCGGCCGCGGCAGAGCGACGGGCAGAGTCTCGGGGAGCAGATCGAAGGGCGCACGAGCGGTGGCGTCGATGCGAGCCGGACCCCACTGCCCGCTGAAGATCGGCACGCGTAGCTCGCCGCCCGACACCTCGATGCGGGCCCGGAAGTCCGACAGGCCCGGCTGGAGTGCGGGAGTCGTGACGGACGCATTCTCGACGGTGAGCACCAGATTCGGATCGATCGCGCTGAGCGAGCCTTGGATAGTACCGGCCAGCGCGGCGGTCCCTCCCACCTCGAGGTCTGGCTGATCGGACGCATAAGGAGCGAGCGCCGCAAGATCCAGCCGAGCGTCGAGGTTCAGCGCTCCTTGTCCCTCGCGCGGGTCCACAGGCAATTCACCGTTCACCAACACCGATGACCCTTGGGCCTTCACCAACAAACGGTCGATGGCGACGCGATCGTTTGCGTAGCGGATCGTGGCTGGACCCTCCACCGTCACGGGCTGTCCCTTCCACGTCGCCTGCAGCCCTTGGATGATCGCCTCGCCCGACCCGGCGCGCGGCTCGGTGAGATTGGCGGAGCCGCTTGCCGTTGCCCGGACCCGTCCCGTCAGCTCGACATCGTCGCCGAGCGGCAACACCGCGAGATCGAGGTCGTCGAGGACGATCTCTGCTCGGGTCGGGTACGGATCGCTCGTGCCGATGCGGGCGTCGGCGCTGAGGCGGAATCTGTCGGCGCGTGCGCGCAGCCACGCTTCCCGATTCGCCACATCGACCTCGAGCGCAAACCGGCCGAGGTCGTCGTCACGGAGACGCACGCCGTCCGCCACAATCTGGGCTTTGGCGGCGGGGTCGGATACCGTGCCCGCGCCGCTTCCATTGATCGTCAGCGTGCCGTGGATCGGCGTGCCGTCGGCGAGCGCGACGTTCACGAGCTGGAGCCGCTCGCCGTCGATCGCAAGAGAGTACCGCTGCCGGCGCAGATCGTACGAGGCGCTGGCTGTGAGGATGCCGTCCCCGTCAGGTTGAGGTTTGACCAGACGGAGCTGCGTGAGATCGATTTGACGGTTCGCGAGCCGGGCATCGGCCGTCATCGTCCCGAGCACCTCGCCGTACGCGGAAAGCTCTGACGCCTGAACCGCGACGTTTGCTGTCGGGTTCGTCACTGTGCCCGCGACCTCCCCATCGATCGATACGACTCCACTCGCAGGGACGTCAGCCCGCTCGAGCGCCGCCAGCACCGACTCGATGCGAGTCTGCCGGGCGGCAACCGTCAACGCCAGCGGCTGCCGGCCCGTCAGGCCGACGAGACCGCTCGCCTGCACCGAGGCCTGCTCCCACTTCACGTTGAGCTCATCGACGGTGACCGCTGTCGGCGAGTAACGAACGCCCCCATCGACCGCGATGCCTGTGGCCGCACCTACCGAGACGGCAGGCGCCTGCAGCGTCGCCGATACCGCCGGCTCGCTGACCGTCCCGCCGAGGTCCGCGGTAACCGTCGCGGCGCCTCCGACCGGTGTGCCAAGCAGCGAGCCTCGAGGCCGGCCCAGGAACGCCTCGGCCGCCGCGACGAGACCATCGAGGTCTGCGGCCCGGGCCGTGAGACGTCCGCCGAGGCCACGATAGTCACTCAGGGACAGACGCCCGTCGACCATGAGCCCCAGCGCGCGAAGCGCCTGAACATCGGCGAGCACTTGCCCGGAACGCGCACGGATGTTGACGACACCCGCAATCGGCGCGACGCCTCGCGCCGCCGACGGCCTGGTCGCCGCGAGGGTGATACGCGCGTCCCCTTCCGCGCGCTTGTATTCCAAGCCGGGCCAGGTGGCGCGCAAATAGCCGTCGGCGCGGCTCGCGGCCCCGTACGACAGGTCGAGCGCGTCGCCGACCGCTGTCAGATCCACCGACCC
>JAIVJN010000297.1 GCA_020200025.1 Acidobacteriota bacterium
CCGCCTGCCGCCTGCCGCCTGCCGCCTGCCGCCTGCCGCCTGCCGCCTGCCGCCTGCCGCCTGCCGCCTGCCGCGTTCAAGTCCCCTGTTCCCTCTGTCGATACCTTGAAGGATGTCCCGCGTCATCGGCCGGCTGTGGCTTTACGGAATGTTGATGACAGCGGTGCTGGCGGCCGCAGCACCGGCGCGAGCATCGATTCGGATCGTACCGGACGCGGTGCTGGCGGCGCAGAGTGTCGCCGCCGTCCATGGACGGGTTGTGCAGCTCGATGCACGTTGGGATCCCGCTGTCGACGCCATCTATACCTATGTGACGATCGAGGTGTGGCGTGCCTTCGGGCGCACCGATCTGCCCTCGCGCATCGTCATCAAGCAACTGGGCGGGCACATCGGTGAAGCCGATCTGCGCGTCGGCGGGCAAGCTTCATTTGGCCTCGACGAAGAGGTCTTTTTGTTTCTCGAGGTTCGACCGCGCGACCACACGTTGTATGTCGCGGGCCTCGAGCAAGGCAAGTGGTCGGTTGCCGACTTCACCGCCGACGGCGGACGCGCCGCGCGCCGCGACGCGCACGTCGCTTTGTTTCAGCAGGCCATCGAGCCCGTGCGGCGGTCGCTCGCCGACCTCGAAAGCCTCGCCGCGCACTCTGGGGGCACGACGAGGTCGGGCATCGTCGCGGTGCCGACGGAGTTGAGCCAGCCGCGCGTTGCAGCGCCCGCGTGGGCGTATCTCAGCCCGAACACGCCCGCACGATGGCACGAAGCCGAGACGGGAGAGAGCGTTTTCGTCGACTTCCAGTCAGGTGGGCATCCACAGCTTGCCGGCGGCGGCCTGACCCAGCTCACACGCGCGATCGCCATGTGGCGCAACGCGAGCTCGCTCGATGCGCAGCCTGGCGCGGCGCGGGGCCCTCGCTGTTTCACCAACAGCGAGAATGACGGCCGCCTCTCGGTCACCTATGGCGATCCGTGCGGCGAGATCGCAGACGCCAGCAGCACGCTCGCGATCGGCGGCTTCTATTGGGGCGGCACCAGCACGCAGGTCGTGAGCGGCGTCACCTTCCGCAAGATCACGAAGGGGATGGTCGTCGTCGATAATGCCGCCGACAAGTTTCAGAACATGAGCCTCGGGTGCTACGAGCAGATGCTGGCGCACGAGCTGGGACACGCGATCGGCTTCGGACACTCGGCGGTCTCGAGCGCGATCATGTCTCCCACGATCGGCGGCTGCTCCGGCCGCACGACATCGAATCCGCTGTCCGCTGACGACCTGTCGGGGCTGGCGGTCATCTATCCGACCGGCAATCAGCCGCCCACGCCCCCGACGACGCCGACGGTCCCGGCCGCACCGCAGAATCTATCGCTGTCGGCGAGCCTTGCCGGACTCCTCGCCACGTGGCAGCCTCTTGCCGAGAGCGTCATCGAGTACATCGTAGAGGTCGGCTCGACGCCGGGCGCGAGCAACCTCGCGACGCTGAGCGCTGGCCTGCAAACCAGCTTCTCGGCGCCTGCGCCTGCCGGTCGGTACTACGTGCGTATTCGCGCGCGCAACAGCGCCGGCATAGGGCCCGCATCCCTAGAACGCTCGATCACGGTCGCGAGCGCACCCACGCCGATGGCACCGAGCGCGCTGGTCGCGGCTGTCAGGGGTAACACCGTCACACTGCAATGGCTCGCTTCGCCGGGCCCTCCGCCGCTCGGCTATGTCGTACAGGCCGGCTCAGCACCGGGGCTCTCCGATCTCGCCAACGTGGCGGTCAGCGGACTCGCGTTCGCGGCGTCCGGGGTACAGGCGGGCACGTACTACGTTCGCGTGCGGGCGCACGGATCGGCCGGGTTGAGTGCGGCGTCGAACGAGGTGCAGGTCGTGGTCACTCCCGTACCGCTTCCGGGAGCACCCGGGAATCTGCGGGCGATCGTCGCCGCGGGTGGCGGAGTCACGGTCGAGTGGGAGGCGCCGACGGCTGGCGCTGCGCCGACCGGATACCTCCTCGAAGCCGGCAGCGCTCCCGGACTCGCCAACCTTGCTCGCCTTCAGCTTTCCAGCACGACTTTCGCGACGGCTGGCGTGGCTCCCGGTCAGTATCATCTCCGCGTCCGCGCCATCAACACCTCGGGTTCCGGTCCCGCCAGCAGCGACATCGTCGTCACGGTTTTCTGAACCTCGGCACCGGCAATCCTGCCTTTCGTCTACCCTCCTTCGTGTGCCGCCTTTCCGGACTTCGCGGCCCGCAGGGCCGCTACGGCGAGACCACGCCGAAGCTCGCGCGCCGATGTTCGCGAGCGAATGCGGGCCGTCGGCGGCGAGGCCGCGAGTCCGCCGAGGCGGATATACTGACAGCCTGTCTTGTTAGGTGTCCGGGTACCCCACAACGGAGGCATTTGGCAATGTCGCGCGTTCTTACGGCGATTCTTGTTGTCCTCGCGCTCGCGGCGTCGGCGGCCGCGCAGTCCACATCCATCAACGGCACCATCGAAGGCACGGTCAAGGACGATCAGGGCGGCGTGCTGCCGGGCGTCACCGTGACGGTGACCAACACCGAGACGGGCGATACGCGCTCCGTCGTGACCAACGAAAGCGGCCTGTACCGCGCGCCCCTGCTGCCGCTGGGCACGCATCGCGTGACGGCGGAGCTGCAAGGCTTCAAGAAATTCGAGCGGACCGGCATCACACTGCGCGCCGGGCAGACGGCCGTCATCGACGTTCAACTCAGTGTCGGTACCGTGCAAGAGACGGTGACGGTCACGGGCGACTCGCCGCTCGTCGACCTCGCCAAGATCGAACAGGGCCGCACCCTGAGCGAAGCCGAGATCAAAACGCTGCCCTTGACCTCTCGCAACCCCTACAACTTCGCGCTCCTTCAACCTGGTGTGGTCGGCTTCGAGACCAACGAGTTCGGCGTCCCCCGGCTGACGGCCAACGGCGCGCTCCTGCGCGTCAACTATCAGGTGGACGGGAGCAACAACACGCAGAAGGATCGCGCGGGGTTGAGGCAGATGCCGATGTCCGAAGTGATGATCCGCGAGGTCAAGGTTGTCACGACCGGTTACGCGCCCGAGTTTGGCCAGACGATGGGTCTGGTCTACAACGCGATTACACCGTCGGGCACCAACACCTACAAGGGGCAGGGCAGCTACCGCATGCAACGGAAGCCGATGGTGGCCTTCCCGTTTTACACGCAAGGTCCGCGTACGGACGACCGTAAGCCGCCGACCGACGTCAACGTCTATACCTTCGATATCGGCGGTCCCATCGTCCGCGACAAGACGCATTTCTTCGGCGGCTACGAGCACACCGAGCGCGATCTGTCCGGGCTCAGCGTCATCACGATCGCACCGGAGAGCCAGGCGCTGCTCGGGCTGAACGAGCCGGCCTACCAGCCGCGCGGCCTGGACACGGAATTCGCCATCGGTAAGGTCGATCATCAGATCAACGGATCGAACCGCCTGTCCGCGCGCTACATGTTCTTCGACAATTTCATCACGGCCAACGTCGGCGGCGGGATCCTGTCGACCCAGCGTGCCAACGACTTCGCCGACCGGCAGCACTCGACCGCCGCGCAGCTCATCTCGACGATCGGCGCGAACGTGCTCAACGAGCTGCGCGTCCAGTACGCCACGCGGGCGCAGAACCGCGTGGCGAACGCGGTGTCGGGCTCGGGCCCGGCGATCAACATCCCGAACGTGGCTCAGTTCGGTGGACCGATTGCGGCGACGACCGACGCCGGCTTCGGCTTCACACAGGACGTCCTGCAGATCAACGACAACACGACGCTGCTCCGCGGCGATCACGCCTACAAAGCGGGGATCGACTTGCAGTTCGTCGCCGACACACGCAAGTCGGGTCCGGCGGCGCTCTATACCTTCCCGAGTGTCGCGGCCTATCTGGCGGCGCAGAATGGCACCAACCGGCTCGGCTACACCAGCTTCACGCAGTACTTCGGGCTGCCCGACCTCGAGTACGACACGGCGCAGTACGGCCTATTCGTACAGGACGACTGGCGCCTCAGCCAGAACCTCAAGATCCTCTACGGCGTGCGTTACGACCTGTACCGCGTGCCGGACGCCGATCCCAACGCGCCGGTCACGACCTCGCGCGACTTCCGCATCTCGAAGAGCAACGTTGCGCCGCGCTTTGGCGCCGTCTACACCCTTGGCGAGTCGCGCCGCTCGGTCATTCGCTTCAACAGCGGCCTCATGTACGACCAGGCACTCAACGCCATCTACGAGCAGGCGCTGCAGAACGACGGCACCAACGCGCGCGCGTCGGCCAACTTCACGCCGACGCAGACCGGTGCTCCGGCATTCCCCAACGTGTTGAGCACCGGCGCCGGTGCGGCGCCGAACCTGGCCTGGACCGTGGATCCCGAGTTCAAGATCGCGCGCTCGTGGCAGAACAACGTGCAGTTCGAGCACGCCTTGAACGACCGCTATTCGGTCGGCATCGGCGGCTCCTACGTGAAGGGCTACGATCTGCCGGTCGTCACCAACATCAATCTCATCAACCCCGTCGGCACGCTGTCGAGCGGCATCCCAATTTTCAGTACGGCAGTGAACGCGCTGACGCGTGTCGATCCGCGCTACAACGTCATCAACGCCACCCAGTCGATCGGGGACTCGACCTACAAGAACATGACGCTGCAGTTCACGCGCCGCAGCATCGACGGCATCGGCTTCGATCTGGCGTACACGCTGGGCAAGAGCGAGGACAACGCGCCGATCACCAATATCCTCTCGGTGCAGGGTGATAGCGGAGGGCGCGTCGATCCGACCAATCTGGACCGCGACCTGGGCCCCAATATTCTCGATCAGCGACACACCTTCTCGGGCAGCATCGTCGCGACGCCACAGTTCGAGAACGGCGGCATCGCCGGGGCATTACTGAACGACAACGTCTTCGGCATCGCCCTGCAGCTCGCCAGCGGCATTCCCGCCAATCTGCGCAGCGCCACCGAGCTCAACAACGACGGCACGCTGAGCGACCGGCCAGACGGCGTGACCCGCAACTCGTTCAACCTGCCGGCCCGCTACAACGTCGACGTCCGCTATTCGCGTCGCTTCCCCATCCGCGGCGCGTCCGCAGCCGAGGTGATCGCGGAAGTGAAGAATGTTTTCAATACCGTGCAGGTCGCCGGCGTCGCCGTCACGACTGTGGCGACCAACGCGCAAGGCATTGCGCTCGCGCCGTTGCCGACGTCCGGCGATGACCTGATTCCGAACAACGGCTACGAGCAGCGTCAGTTCCAGCTCGGGTTCAAGTTCATCTTCTGAGGCGGGTGGGCCTGTTGGGCGGGTGTGGCAGGTGGAGAGAGAACCTCCCTCCCTCCCGCCTTACCAGCCCCTCGCGCTACCATCGAGCCATGCGCCGCATCATCCTTACCGCTCTCCTGCTGATCGTCAGCTTCATCGCCGGGCCCGGTGCGCAGCATCAACTGCAGCCGGTGGCGGCGCTGCGCGGACGGCCGGCGCTCGAGCTCGCCCTGCGCAAGCTCGACACCGTCGGCAATCTGATGATGACGACGGCGCATCCGGATGACGAGAACAATGCCATGCTGGCGTATTTCGGACACGGCAGAGGGCATCGTGTGTCGCTCGTCACGGCCACGCACGGCGAAGGCGGGCAAAACGAGATCGGTCCCGAGCTCTTCGAGGCCCTGGCCGTGCTGCGCACCGAGGAGCTCGCGGCCGCGCATCGCTACGACGGCGCCGAGCAGTACTTCACGCGAGCGATCGACTTCGGCTACTCGTTCAGCGTCGAGGAGACGCTGCAGAAGTGGGGCAAAGAGGAGATCCTCGGCGACTTCGTTCGCATGATCCGCACGATTCGCCCGGATGTCATCGTCGGCTTCGTCTTCGACGGGGAAGGCGGCGGTCAGCATCACCAAGCCTCCGCGCGACTGACGCTCGAAGCGTTCCGTGCGGCGGCGGATCCGAAGGCCTTCGCGGCGCAGATCCAGAATGACGGCCTGCGTCCCTGGCAGCCGAAGAAGTTCTATTACACGGCCGGCTTCGGTCCTCCGTCCATGCGGTCAGGGCAAGCTGCGAGGCCGCTGCCAGGAGAAGGCGCTCCCACGCTGCTCAGCTTCGACGGCGGCGACGAGTTCGACGCCGTGCTCGGGCGCACCTACAACGAGATCGCCGGCGAAGCGCGCAGCATGCACAAGTGTCAAGGGATGTCGCAGTTGCTGCCGCTGCCGACCGGTGGCGACGGGCCGATGAGCATGGGCATTCGCGCCTATCGCCTGCGCGATACGGTGCTCGCGGGCGGGGTTGCGCGTGACGAGAGACACATGTTCGACGGCGTCGACACGAGCCTCGGCGCCCTCGTGGCGTATGCGGGCACCGCGGGGCCGGCCGAGCTCACGCTTCTGCTCGCGCGCATCACGGCCGAGGTTGCAGAGGCCCGAAGCGCGCTCGCCGGCGGCGGCGAGGCGGCGACGATTGCGCCGCTCGTGCGCGGGCTGTCAGCGGTCCGCGAGCTGCGCGCATCTCTAGCTCGGATGAGTCTCGCTGACGATGGCCGTTATGAGATCGATTTCAGGCTGAAGCAGAAAGAAGAGCAGTTCGCCCAGGCGCTGCTGCTCGCCACCGAGGTGCGGCTCGAGGCCGTGGCGCGCGACGGCCTGGTGGTGCCAGGGCAACCCGTGCCGATTGACCTGATGGCCGCCAACCGAGGCAAGACCCGGGTGGAGGTGGCAGCGACGCTCGACGGATTTTCGGCCACGGGCGCCAGTGCCGCGTGTGAGAGGGCAGAGCTCGTCGCGGGAGGGCGCACGAGCTGCAGTGCCTCGCCCACCGTTGCCGACGACGCGCGGTTGACCGCCGCTCACTTCCGTGCCGGCGCCGAAGGTGCACGCTACGTCTTCGATGCCGACGTCCCGTTCGGCCTGCCGTTCCGGCCGACACCCTATACGGCCACATTCACGCTGACCGTCGAGGGCACGACCATCGATGCGACGCTGCCGGTCCAGTCGCGCTCCGAGGGAAACATCTTCAGCGGTGAGAAGCGCGCCGAGCTGCATGTCGTCCCGAAGTTCGCGGTGTCCGCCTCGCCCGCGATCGCGATCGTTCCGCTCGCGACTCGTGCCGCGAGTGGCGGCGCTTCACCGGCGCCCACGGTGACACGTGCCCGTGGAACATCACCGCTGCCCCGGACGGCTCGTCGTGGCGGGCCATCAGCCCCGCCCACTGCGACGCCGAACGACGCGTCCAGCGCGCAGCGCGAGGTGCGTGTCACGGTCACCAATCACTCGAAAGGCGCGGCGAACGCCGACGTCGGGCTCGATGTGCCGCACGGCTGGAGTGCCACCCCCGCGTCCGCCCCAGTGACTTTCACGCGCGAGGACGAGGCGATGACCGTGCGCTTCACCCTCGTGGCACCAC
>JAIVJN010000073.1:0-8777 GCA_020200025.1 Acidobacteriota bacterium
CAGGTACTCCGCCCATCCCTCGACCGCCGTCAGTCCCGTGGCCAGCTGCCACCGCGCGATGCCCTCGGTGAGCACGAACTTGAAGAAGGCGCCGACGACGATGGCCCATAGCAGCACGACCCCGTAGCGCGCCCCGCCGACGGTCGCCGATACGACGTCGCCCGATCCGATGCCGGTGGCGGCGACGATGAGACCGGGACCGGCAAGCTTCAGCAAGCTGAGGGAGGCAGGCGGGCTGGTGGCGGCGACATCTCGGCTGCTCACGTCCTGGCTGCTCCTCTCGTGGGGGTGGGCGGGCTGGCGGAGGGTCGCGGGGGCATCGAACCCCGAGAGTATCATCGAGTTCCGCGCGGCCACGCCCGACAAGGTTAACTCTTAATTCTTTAGTTGACGAACGCGAGCGGGTCACATAGAGTTTGTCAACTCTCGGAGCTCTCTTGGGGAGCGCACGGCTCGGCACGCCGTGCCTTCTTCCGCCTCGTTTGCCGGCGGCGATCCGCAGCCGGCCGCAGCGCTTGCCCGGAGCGATATGGCACGACGCCGATCGGTGACGTTGACGGACGGGGAGACTCGATTGATGCACGTGCTGTGGGAGCGTGGTGCGGCAACGGTCGCCGAGGTCGTGCGCGGGCTGCCCGGGCGACCGCGACCGAGTTACACCTCGGTGCAAACGCTGCTGAGAATTCTCGAGACGAAAGGATTCGTCGCGCACGACAAGTCGGGCCGTCGGTTCGTGTATCGTCCCGTCGTCGAGCGCGCGGAAGCGCGCCGCCACGCACTGCGCCATCTTCTCTCACGCTTGTTCGACAACTCGCCGAGCCTCTTGATCTTGAACGTCCTCGAAGACGAGCAGATCGACGCGGCCGAGCTCGCGCGGCTGCGGACCGTGATCGATCAGGCGTAGAGGGGCCACCTGTGCATCTGTTGCTGAACTGGATCTGGCAAGCCTCGGCGCTCGTCGTCATCCTCACGCTGCTCATCGCGCCGTGGCGGCGGCTGAGCGCAGCGATGCGTCATGCCATCTGGTGGATCGCGCTCGCCCTCGTGCTTGCGCTCCCGCTCCCCGGAGTGGTTCTTCCGAGTGCGGCCTCGCTCCCCATCTCAGCGGCGTCCGGACAGATCGGCTTGACAGCAGGGACGATCGCGCTGCCCGATCTGCCATGGTGGCTCGAAGTGCTCATGGTGGTGCTATGGCTGGAATGGATGGCGTTCTCGGCCGTTCGGTGCATGCGCGCAATTGATACCTGGAAACAGGCCCGCGCTCTGTGCGTGCCGTTTCCACGCGAGCGGGAACGCCGTTTGCCGTTGTGGCAGCAACATCGGCGCACGGGACGCCAGGCCTCCCTCGCGCTCTCACCGCGTGTGCGCGGCGCGGCGGTCCTTGGGCTGCGCGGCCCCATCATCGCCATCTCGCCGTCGCTCGCGGCGCGGTTGACCGACGTGGAGCTGGATCAGGTCATCGCGCACGAGCTCGCGCACGTTCGCCGCTGGGATGACCTCGCGACGGTGGTTCAGACTGCCGTCGATATCGTGGTCGGCTTTCACCCGGCCCTCAGGGCGGTGCAGCGCCGGCTTCATCTCGAGCGCGAGATGGCATGCGACGATTGGGTCGTCCGGGCCGGTGGCTCCGCCAAGCGTTATGCCGCCTGTCTGACCCGGGTCGCGAGCGTGCAAGGGTCGGCCGGCTCGCTGATCACGCCTGCTGCGCTCGCCCCCACGCAGCTTGCGTCGCGCGTCACGCGCTTGCTCGATCCACGGCGGAGCCGATCGCGCGTCTCGCCAGCCGGTCTGCTGGCGGCGACGCCGTTGCTCGTCGTGCTGACCTTGCTCGTTGGCGAGCTCAATCTGATTTCGCCTCCCGGCAGAGCGCCGCTCCGATCGATCGCGGCAGCACGCGCGCCCGGCGCAGGCGCGCTCCCGGCCGTCGATCATTCCTTGGTGGTCCAGCCGTCTGCCGGCTTTCCGGTCTTGGCTGAGCAAGCGCCCATCGAGAGGCACGAAACGCCCGCCGCTAGCAGCCCTGGGCCCAGGCCCACCCGGCGCATGCACCGACCTGCCGCCGCACGCTCACACCAAGAGGCCCGAAGCGTCCTGGCACAGCCGCCATTGCCGGGACCTGTGCCGCTCAATGAGGCCTCGCCCGTCGTGGAGCCCTCGCTGAGCGTCATCGGATCGAGGGGCTTTCTCTTCCTCGATTCGTACGCCGGTGGAGCCCGTGGGGCCCCACGGGCTGCCGTGAGCGCCCTCGACATGCCCTCGGGTGACACCGCGACACCCTGGGGCGCCACGGCAACTGCTGGCATGGCCATCGGTCAAGGGTCGCAACGCGCGGCTCTCGTGACCGCCGAATTTGTCTCGCGCATGAGCAGGTCGGTTGCGCGCGTCTTCTGAGTCAGCCAGTTCCCATATGCGCGTTCACCTCGTCAATCCCAGCGATCTGTCCTTCGGCACCGCAGTCATCACACCGCGCTGGCTCTACGTCCTGGCTGCCGCGACTCCGGCCATTTACGGCGATCCGGTCCTCGTCGACGAGTCGCTCGAGCGGTTCGATCCGACCAGTGTGGCAACCGGCGACATCGTCGGCATCAGCATTCACACGTCGAATGCGCTCCGCGGCTACGCGGTGGGACGCCTCGCGCGCGAGCGCGGGGCGCACGTCATCTTCGGTGGGATCCATTCGAGTCTGTTCCCCGACGAAGCTCACGAGCATGGCGCGGCCAGCGCCGTGGTGGCGGGCGACGGTGACCTCGTCTGGCCCGGCGTGCTGGCTGACGCGCAAGCGGGCCGTCTCGAGCGGATCTACCGCGGCGGACGTGTCGATGGTGGATCGTTCGTGCCGGCGCGCTGGGATTTGATGCCTGCCGATCGCTACATGTGGGGCTCGGTGCAGACGGTGCGGGGCTGCCCCAAGCACTGCTCGTTCTGCTCGGTCTGGCGCACCGATGGTCAGGAGCCGCGGCAGCGGTCGGTCGATGCCGTCGTCGCGGAGATCGTGGAGCTGCGCCGCCGCGGTTTCCGCTTCGTCCTGCTCGCCGACGACAATTTCTATCCGGTCACCGCGGCCGACTTGACGATGGCCGCGCGGAAAGTGGATCCGCATCGCCTCGAAGAGTTGACCGCGATTCGCAACGAGCGCTTCGAGCTGATGGCCCGGCTCGAGCAACTGCCGCACGATCTCGTGTTCTATACCCAGATCACCATGGAGGCGGCCGAAGACGTCGAGTTCCTCAAAGCGATGCGGCGCGCGCGCATTCGCGGCGCGCTCGTCGGTGTGGAGTCGGTGACGCCCGAAGGGCTCAAAGCCGTGTACAAGGACTTCAACTACGCGGGTGAAGAGCTCGTCAAGCGGTTACAGGCGTTTCGCGACAACGACGTGCACATCCTCGGCTCGTTCATCTTCGGCCTCCCCACCGATCGGCCAGAGACGTTCGCGGCGACCGCCGACATCGCTGATCGATCGGGTGTGACGTTCGCTCAATTCGTGATGTTGACGCCGTTTCCCGGCACCATCGACTTCAACCGCTGGGAAAAGGAGCACCACGACACGGTCGAGCGCGTCGACGGCGTTCCGCTCACGCGCTACTGGTTGATTCCGCCCTCGAAACGACCAAAGGTGTACTCGCCGCATCCGGTGATGTCGGCCAGCGAGATTCGCGAGCGTACGCAGGCCACCTGGGACCGTTTCTACAGCCTCGGCACGGTGTGGCGTCGTTCGGCGTGCGTGCGCTCACTCAAAGCCCGCCTGACGTTCGTGCTGGTCTCGAAGCTCTATCGGCAGATGTACGCCAATACCGGTATCTCGACCGACAGCGCACGCGTAGAGCGCTCAGCGTCATGGGCGCGGCTCATCGCGAAGCACATTCGCACGTACTTCATCGCCACGCCCATGCCGGATCTGCAGGTACCGGCCCGGGTCGCGCCGGTGCCGCACGAGGCGATGGGGAATTTATCGTAGGGCGGCGGGGGACGAACGAATCGGGTTGCTCTCAGAATTCGCAAGAGCAACCCGGTTGCTTCCAGCGACTCTGCACTCTGAACTCCTCAAATTGCTTTGCCCTCTGAACGCTGCACTCCCTACGCCACACTTCCCTCTGCGACCGGCATAGGCACCAGATTCTTCTGCGCGTTGCTCAGCGAGGCGTGCGGCACGCGCTCGTGGAGCAGCAGCTCTGTCGCCAGGACGTGCGGCTCGGCGTGGAAGTAGTCCTGTAAGACGTTCTGGCAGAGCAGGTTGCTGACGGCGAGCAGGCTCATGCCTTGATGATGCGCCATCCATGAGCGGACCACGCGCGGTGTGCCAGTCGAATAGTCGACCGCTTCGTACGGGCCGTAGACGCCGGTCCAGCCCAGACGATCCATGCGTCGCAGGTTGCTCATGGCGGCGCGCGCGTCCACGAGCAACGATAGATACGTGGAATACGGCGAGACCACGAGGGCACGGGCGTCGAGCGTCTTGAGCGCGAGCTCGGGGAGACCGAACGCTGCGTAGCCGTAATGTGCCGGATCGGGCCCGAGGCATCCTGATTCCGAGAATCCCCACGGCATGCTTCGCCATCTGGCAAACTTTTGCTGCAGCCGGACCACGGCGCGCATGCTGTTGTGGATGATGGTGTGCGGATGGTGACGCATCCACAGCACCGGCATCAGGTACTCGAACATCGTGCCGGTCCACGAGGCCAGCACGCGCTCGCCGTCGGCGAGAAGATGGCTGCGGCCGAGGTGAAACCAACTGTCCTGCGGCACATCGCCTTTGGCGATTGATACAAAGCTCGCGATGCGCGACTCAGAGGCGAGCAGATCGTAAGTCGATGGCTCGAGCCGGCCGCTGCCGGCGTCGTAGCCGATCGACAGCACTTTTTTGCGCAGATCGTAAAGGAACGAGAAGTCCATGTCGGCGACCAGGCGATCGGCCTGTGCCGCGATCGCCTCGAGCGAGGCGCGCACCTCATCGGTGAGCCCATCGTCGAGCCATGCGCGCGCCTCGTCGATCCGCGTGACGAGCTCGTGAGCCCACCACTCGGTTTCTCCGCTCGCGCTTTCGGCATAGTGACGAGCCAAGTCGCCGAGCTCTGGGAGCGTCGCCTCCCAATCTTTGCCCGCCCTGAGAATGCCGTCGGCCAGCGCGTGCGCCCCCGGGTCGGCGCCCTCGCCGACGAGACGGGCGATATCACGAATGCCGTCCCACAGGACACCGGCTTCTGGCGGTTGGCGTCTGAAGGCCGTGGCCGCTTGCTTGAGCGTCCACAAACACGCGGCGAGGTTACCGCTGTCCACTGTGGAGACGAAGAGTGGGTCGAGCGCCCGCGGCCGGTCGGTGGCCGACCAGTTGAAGAAGTGCCCGCGGTGCCGCGGCAGGCGCAGCGCGGCGGCCAGCGTGCACTCAGTGTCGCGCGCGAACTCGGAGATCGTGAGATAGCCGAGATGGACCGCGGCAATGCGCGCGTTGAGCAAGAATCCCAGGTTCGTCGGCGAGATTCGCTCTGCCATGCCACCGTCCGCACGCACGTAATCGGGCACGAGCCAGTTGACGCGGAAGGTGCTGAACTCGCGGAAGAATCGCCAAATCTTGAGCGCCGACCCGCGCAGGTGGCGCACATCCTCGTCGGCGAGATCGAGGCGCACCGTGCGAGGAGCGAGGCCGAGCCACCCGGCCAAGGCACCGGCCAGCATCCAGAATGTGAGCACAGGGGCGGCCGCCGGTAGCGACTCGGGCGCGGCGACGACCATCACCAATGCGAGGGCGGCCGATACGAGGGGTGACCAGTCGAGATACCGATCCGCGGCACCCTTCGGCCGGGCACGCGCTTCGGCCTCGGCCGCCGTCTCCCACTCCAGAAGCTTTTGCCGCGTGACGAAGACGCGCGCCAGCGACCGCACGATGGCATCGATGGCGAGTAGCGCGTCGTGCAAGAGAAACGCCAGATGCAGCCCGACCAGCAGGTGGGCTCGCCCGAACGCACGAATCCGATCCCTGACCCAGACGACCATGTCCTTGCGTCCCCACGGCGCCTGCAGGGCCGAGAAGAGCAGGTGCGCGTAGGTCGGCATGAGCAGCAAGGCGAGGCTGACGACTGTCCAGACGTGCGCCGACCCGGGCAGCACGAACCACCCGCCGAGGAGCAAGAGCAGTGTTGCCGGCTCGAAGAGACTGCGCCGAAGATTGTCGAGAATCTTCCAGCGCGAGATCGCGCTGAGATCGTTGGGAATCAACGTGCCCGAGCCGTCCGGCACGCGGGAGGTCAGCCATCGCAGGATCTGCCAGTCCCCGCGCATCCACCGGTGCTTGCGACGGCTGTAGGCAGAAAAGTGCGTCGGGTAGTCGTCGATGAGCTCGACGTCGGATACGAGACCCGCTCGCGCGAATAGCCCTTCGACGAGATCGTGGCTGAGGAGGGCGTTCTCCGGAAACCGATCCTCGAGCGCGGCGCGGAAGGCATCGACGTCGTAGATGCCCTTACCGGTGAAGCTGCCCTCGCCGAAGAGATCTTGATAGACGTCGGAAACGGCGCGAGTGTAGATGTCGAAACCGGTCTCGCCCGACAGGAGGCGCGCCAGCCAGCTACGCGACGCCGAGAGCGTGCTGATGCCGATGCGAGGCTGCAGGATGCCGTAGCCCTCCATCACGCGGCGCGTGGCCGGGTCGAGGACGGCACGGTTCAGCGGGTGCGCCATGGCCCCGACCAATCGATGCGCGGCGTCGCGCGGGAGCTGTGTGTCGGCGTCGAGCGTCAGCACGTAGCGAATGCGCGAGAGCACCTGCGGATCGCCCACCTTGATCGGGAACCGATCGGGTTCGCCGCGAAGCAGACGATTGAGGTCGAGGATCTTGCCGCGCTTCCGCTCCCACCCCATCCAGCGGCCCTCGGACGCGTTGAATTCGCGGTAGCGGTGGAACAGGTAGAACGGTGTTCGGCCTGGCGTGCCGTAGCGGCGATTGAGTCCGTGGATCAGGCCCGCGCACGTCTTGACGAGATCGTCGCGCTCCTCGATGGGCGACATCGAATCGGGCCCGTCGGTGATCAAGGCGAAGAACAGATTGGCATCCCGGTTTGCCAGGTAGCGGATCTCCAGATCCATGACCAGCTCGTGGACATGGGACTCGCTCAAGAGCAGGGACGGCACGGCCACGAGCGTCGCGCAATCGTCGGGGATGCGGGCGGAGAAATCGAGCTTGGCGAGGCGGCGCGGCCGCACGAGCGAGATCGCGAGGTTGTTCAGGAATTCGACCGCCACTTGCGTGGCGGGAATCGCGAGCAGCGCCACCAGCACGACAGCGAGCCCCGGTATGTCGGCACCGGGCAGGAACCAGGCAACGATACCCAACGTCACGGCGGCGATGCCGCCCAGATAAAACGCCAGCGGGTGGCTGAGCACGGCTCCCAACTGCACCGCCGTCTCCGCAATCTCGCGCTCGCTCGGGCGTGAATGCTCCGCCAGCTCGGACACCGCCGTGCGATAGAGATCGCGGCTCTCGTAGTCCATACGCGCGTAGGCGCGCGCGGCGTCGCGCCGCAGGGCCCGATCGACCACGCTGGTGGCCTCGAAGACGTCCCGCCAGTTGGATTCGGCCAGCGCCCGGACGCTGGTCACGAGCTCTGGAAGATCGACGCGCGAGTCGTTGGCCGCCGCCACGATACGCTCGAGCAACGCCAGCATCAGGGCTGGCTTCGTCGCCCAGAGCTCGCGCATGAGAAGCTCGCGCGACTCTTGAACGCCGCCGAGAAATGCCACGAAGCTATCGTCGCTGAACTGTCCCGCCACGAGATCGAGGTACGACTCGGCCAGCGCCGTGACGCGCGGCACGCCGGGCAAGGAGGGTGACGTGACCGCTGGATGCCGAGCCACGCCGTCGACGAACTCGCGGACGTCGCGCTCGGCCGTCGTGAGCAGCCGTGCATTGTCGGAGAGCCACGCCTGGTGCAGGTCGGTCTCGCTGGCGCGGAAGGTCGCCTGCAGCGACCGGCGCAGCGTGCTCAAACGCTGGCGTGCCGCCCGCCGGCTGGATGGATGCGGCGCCGGCACGAGCCGGTCGACCGCCTCACGTCCCGCATGGCCAAACGCTCGCAGCGCAATCGTGCGCGCCGGCGACTTGCCGGCGCTCTCCTCGGGTGGACGCGCGGCGGCCGGGGCTCGATAGTGTGGTGGCTGTTGTGGGTGCAGGGTCATCGCTCGTCTCGACTATCGATAGCTGGCCGCCTGCAGCTCGAACATCTCGGCGTAGCGACCGCCCAGAGTCAAGAGCTCGCGGTGGCTCCCCTGTTCGCCGATCCGGCCGTTCGACAGCACGACGATGCGGTCGGCCATGCGCACGGTGGAGAAGCGATGCGAGATGAGGAGCGCCATCTTCCCGGTGGTGAGCTCGGAGAATCGTCGGAAGACCTCGAACTCCGAGGGCGCATCGAGCGCGGCAGTCGGCTCGTCGAGCACCAGTAGTTGGGCGTCGCGCAGGTATGCACGGGCGAGTGCGAGCTTCTGCCACTCGCCGCCCGAAAGATCCACGCCGCCCTCGAAGCGGCGACCGAGCTGTTGCTGGTAGCCATTCGGCAGGCGGGAGATGACCGCATTGGCCAGGCTCTTACGCGCCGCCAGCTCGATCTCCGCACCGTTGTCGAGCGCATCGATCCGGCCGACGGCGATGTTCTGTCGCGCCGTCAGCTCGTAGCGCATGAAGTCCTGGAAGATGACGCCGATCTCGCGGTGCAGGTCTTCGAGACGGTAATCGCGCAAGTCGTTGCCGTCGAGGAGAATGCGGCCGCCTGTCGGATCGTAGAGGCGGG
>JAIVJN010000073.1:9054-14110 GCA_020200025.1 Acidobacteriota bacterium
CGGTAGATGACGTAGGCGTAGGCGGCGTAGTAGCTCGCGGTGCTGAGCAGCGAGAGCCACGCGCCGGCCCACAGGCGCCGCCGCGACAGATCGATGTTCTGTCGATACAACTGGTCGGACAGGTCTGAGTAGCGGCCGGTCACGAACGGTGCGAGGCCGAAGAGCTTCAGCTCTTTTGCCGATTCCTTGCTCGCGCCAAGCACCCGGAGGTAGTCGAGCTCGCGGCGCACCGGCGTCTGCCGCGTGTTGAGCGAATAGCCCAAGAACGCGAAATGACTTTCGCCGATGAGCGCCGGCACGACGGCGAGAATCAACAGCGCGAGGAGCCAAGGCGAGAAATACAGAATGCTGAGCGACAAGGTCAGCGCCGCGACGAACTGCTGCAGCGCCGCGCCCATCGCTTGAATCATCGCGATGCGATCGGTCGCCTGGACGCGGGCGCGCTCGAGCTTGTCGTAGAAGTTGGGATCTTCGTACGACTCGAGATCGAGCTTGGACGCGTGTGCCAGGACGCGCACGCTCACGTGCCTGGTAAAGCGGTCGGTGAGCAGCGCATCGAAGAATCCGATGGCGCGACCGAGGAGTGCCCCGAAAGCGGCGAGGCCGAACTCGAGTCCGACGAGCCACCAGAACTCGGGTGGCAGCTCACCGCCCGAAGCCTGCCGTTGCACGCCGTCGAAAATCTGTTTGGCGACGGCGAGCATCGAGATCGGCAGGAGGGCAGCCGCCAGCCGGCAGCCGAGGCCGCCGGCGACGACCCCGCGGCCCGACGCCCAGACAATGCCGAGGAGCGCGGGGATGTTCTTCAGCGCGACGGCGCGTTCACGCCAGCCGTTCCAGAACCGCAATGCACGAGACGACACGGCCGTTAGGGGTGTGAGCGAGACGACGGGACCGGGCAGAGGTCGTGAAGCAGAAACGCCCGAATGTGTCCACGGTTGGGCTCGTCGCGCCGCGGGTAGGGCTTCACGCGCTGATCGATAGCAAGGCTCGATCCATCAGGCAAAAATCAATTTTTGCAATTGTTTACAGAAGATCGCGGCTTGCGCCGCGCTTCAAAGCCGTGTAGAAATTGCACAGAAATGCCGGCGGGAGAAGGCGCGCGAAGCGCGTTGCGGAACCCCCCGCCCGTGTCTTCAATCTCTTGCACGTCGTCGATATTGACGTTCATCCATCCCGCCCCGGCAACGAGATATGGACGCAGGGACTCGCGCGTGACGCTTCGCGGCGTCAACACCAGCACGTTGCCCGTTAACGTGCGCACGCTGCCGCTCGCCGTGAGCCCACCGGTGCCGGGATCGAAGAATCTCGGTGTCAGGCCCAGATCCAGCTCCAATCCCAGCACCCCCTCGTCGAGAAGCGTCAGGGCGCCCCCCAAGGTGAGCTTGGTGTTGTCGGCGCCTCGGTCGAGATCGACGAAGCTCGTGGCGCCGCCGAACTTCAAGCCAAGAAACGGGGTGATGAGGAGGTCTGCCGTTGCGGTTGCGGGCGGCCAACACGCGACGACCGCGATGGCCACCACGAGACGGGACGCGGGTGCCAAGCGTTGGGGCGGACGGTGGGCGACCACTCAGGTCAGAGGAAGAGCCCGAGAAATGCCTTCGCGAACAGCGACTTCGTCACGTCGCCGTCGGCCAGCGAAAACGAAGCGCTCAAGCCGTCGCTGTTGGCCAGCAGGATCAGCGTCAGGTCCCGGCCCGGCACCTTGAGGATCAGCGCGGAGTAAGCATCGGGCGCCATGTGGAAGTGCCACACGAGACGCTGGCCGTTGTAGGTCTGCACGAACCAGCCGAGTCCGGTCGGGAGCGGTGTGCCGTTGGTTGCCAGTGCGTTCTGCCACGCGATACCCACGACCTCGGGTCGCAACAGGTCGCCGGCATCGAGCGCCGCGTCGTAGCGCGCGAGATCGCGAACGGTGGAGATCACGCCCGACGCGGCGTCGAGCCCACGCGCACCGTACTCCGAGCGCGTTGCCCGCCCAGCGCGATCGACGCGATAGGGAACCGCCATGCGGCGGATGACGGCGGCATAGCGAGCCGAGTCGGCCGCGTCGAAGCGGTGACGAGCGGCCTCGCCGGCGTCTTCGAGATCGCGGGCCGGCACCGACTCGGCCATGCCAAGTCGATCGAGCACGCCATCCGCGATGAGGCGGCGATACTCGCCCCCCAGGCACGCTTCGGCGACGAGCGTCAGCGCGGCGAAGCGCCCGCGATCGTAGCGAAAGCCGCCGCGCGCCGCGGAGTCGGACGCGTGCGCAAGCACCTGGCGGACCGTCGCGCTCGCTTCCGGGATCGACGTGGACCATTGGCCGATCGGCGCGTCAATGTTGAGGCGGCCAGAGTCGGCGCACTCGCCGAGGAGCACGGTCGCCAGCGTCTGCGTCAGGTCCCCAATGGGATAGGGTGTGTCGGGTGTCGCCGGAAGCGCGCCTTCCACGTCCCGACTTCCCAAGCCGGCTTCCCAGACAATGCGCCCGCCTTGGACGATGGCCGCGGAGAGCCCGGGAATGCCCGTCTGCTGCCGGAGTGACTCCACGTAGCGTTCGAACAAGGGAAACGCGATCGGCTGGGCGGCGCTACGTTGCCCAAGAGCGGCTGTCGCCGCCAGCACGAAGATGAGGAGCCTCGAGGCGCGCACCGCTAGTGTCTCGGCCTGAACGTCAACCGGATCATAGCATTCGGTCGGGGTTCGTCTTAATGTTTCGGCTGAATCCTCCCGGTGTGGTAGAGTGCGGGCGGTATTTCGCGGTTTGTGGTGAAGCTTGCGTTGGTCTCAGGGTCTGGGTGGTCGAGGGTGCGCCTTTGGTGTGCGACGGCTCTCATGGTGTCGGCGGTGCCCGTGGTCTTCTACGCCGCCGAGGGCATCCGTATCGTCCCGATCGTGCGTGACGGGTCGGTGCTCGTCACCTTCGAGCTTTCGGACGGGTTCACCGACGATGTCCGCGCCGTGATTCAAAGCGGGTTGCGCACGACGTTCACCTACAACGTGGAGCTTCGCTACGACGCACCCGTGTGGATCGACCGCACGGTCGCCTCGGCCGTCATCACCAATACCGTTCAGTACGACAATCTCACTCGTCGCCACACGGTGATGCGCACGCTCGATGGTCGGGTCGAGGACTCGCGCGTGACCGAGGACGTCAACGTCGTCCGCGAGCTGATGACCAGCTTCGATCGCTTGCCCCTCTTCCGCACGTCGCGCCTCGAACCGAACCGCCAGTATTACATCCGGGTGAGCGCCCAGGCGAGCCCACGCAGCGGCGCGTTTCTCTGGCCCTGGAACGGCGGCCCATCCGGTCTCGCGAAGTTCACCTTCGTTCCCTGACCGTCCGCCGGCGGACGCTGTCCGTCGTTTTGCGAGTCGCTCATGAAAAGACCTGCGCTACTCGTCCCGCTGACGCTAGCGATGGGCGCCGGTCTCCTCGCACGACAGAACCCGCATGCGCCTGCGACCGGAGGTCTGCGGATCGCACTCGTGAAGCAGCCGTTCGTTCCGAACGGCACGTCGGCCGGCCCGACGACGATGGCGAATGGCGGGATCCAAGAACAGTTGACGGCGTTGGGCGCAGCCGTGCGCGTCTCGGAGATCGCGCTCACACCGTTGGAGGACACGGAGTACGGCGGCTGGAAGCGACTGGGCTTTGCCCTCGGTCATCTGGGGCGTGCTGTCGCGCAAAATGAGCGCGAGGGCTATTTCACGGTGGGCCTCCTTTCAGTGGGCATCCCGCGTCGCCGTAGGTTTGCCCAGCAGCGCCGCCACGAGCCACACCAGGCCAGCGGCGATGAGCACGATCATCGCGAGCCGCATGCCGGCGGCGAGCATCGCCAAATCGAGCGCCGGCCACGGGTACTGGGCCAACTGGCTGCCGCGCTCGCTCGCCCAGTGCCACGCCGTGTGCGCCACGAGCGCCGAGAGCAGGATGCTGCCGGTTCGCTCCACCACGACATAGCGGAACAGCAGGTTCAGCAGCGAAACGGCGATCCCGAGCACAAGCACCTGTCCCAGCTCGACGCCGACATTGAAGGCGAGTAGCGACGTGAGGACGTGCGCACCGGCGAATTGCAGGGTCTCACGCAGGGCGAATGAGAAGCCGAAGCCGTGAATCAGCCCGAAGGCAAACGTGATGATCCAGCGACGCTGGATCTTGGCACCGACGATGTTCTCGAACGCCATGTAGAGGATCGACACGGCGATCAGCGTCTCGATGAGTGGGGGAAACCAGAGTGCACGCGGCGCCATGTCGTACGCCGAGGCGATGAGCGTCACCGAGTGCGCGACCGTGAACGAGGTGACGATGAGGACCAGGGGGCGCAACCGGCGAAACGGGATGATGAGGCAGAGCAAGAATAAGAGGTGGTCGATGCCGTCGAGGATGTGAGCGAACCCCTCCTCGACGAACCGCAGCGCCGCCTGGTGCCAGCGCGGATCGAGCGGCACGATCCCGGGATCGCCGTGCACGTCGAACACCCGTTCGACGCCGCTCGGCGGAAGAAAGTGCAGCGCCACGTTGACGCGCACGCCGAGGCGCGTCAGGCCCGGGCTGATGGCGAACGGCGATTGGTCGGACTGGATGGGATACACGAACGCAACATCGATCAGCCCTTGCTCCCAGTAGAGATCGGTGTCCTCGGGCAGCGGCGGGCCCTCGATGTGGGCCAGCGCTTGCTCATACGACGCGAACGATCGATCCGACGGCAGCGAGACCCTGACCCCGGCGACTCCTGGCTTGGCCAGCTTGGTGTCGCCTTCGTAGACTTGAACGAAGTCTCCAATCCACAGCATGGCGGCGTCGCGTAGCGAGCGATCGACGTCCGCGAGCTTGACGTAGCCGCGATCGCGGAGCGGTATATCCACGTCGCGCATCGACTCGAGAGGGGCGCGCACGAGCAAGGTCAGCCGTTCGCCCTCGGGCTTGAGGAAGGCCCATACGGTCACCTCGCTGGGAATCTCGTGCGCGCGCGGAGCCGGAGCGAACGCCAGCACGAGGGCGACCACGATGCCGCATCCCATCCACAGGTGGCTGCGGAATTGATGACTTCTCGGCACAGGCTGAGTA
>JAIVJN010000491.1 GCA_020200025.1 Acidobacteriota bacterium
GTGCGAGCCGCTCAGCAACGAGACGAGCACCCCGCCGACGATGGCCGTGATGATCCCGGCGATCGCGGGCGCGCCTGACGCGAGCGCGATCCCCAGCGACAGCGGCAGCGCGATCAGGAAGACGATGAATCCCGCAAGCATGTCGCTCTGCCAGTGATCCCGCAGGGCGGGTAGCCAGTCCTTCGGCACCGGCGGCCTCGCCCCGCTCGTCGCGATCTCTTCGTGCGCCATTCCCTGAGTCTCCTCTCGTCTGCCGGTCCTATCCAGCGGCCATCCGCTGGCGGTCGTGCAATAGCGCCCTGACGATGTCCCGAATCGAGAGCACGCCCACGGCACGACCCTCGTCATCTACGACAATCAGATGACGAAATCCCTTCTCCACCATCGTGGTGGCAGCCTCCACCACGTGCCACTCGGCCGTAATCGATACGGCCTTTGGCGTCATGTACGCGGCGACTCGTGCGGTCACGGGGTCAGCGCCGTCGGCCAAAGCGCGCAGGATGTCACGCTCGGTGATGATGCCGAACTTTGAACCGGGCGGCGGCGGCGTTACGATCGCCGATCCCACGCGGCGCGCGCGCATCCGTGCCGCCGCTTCGCTGAGCGTATCGTCGTGACGCACCTCGACGATGTCCCGCTGTGTGACGAATGGACCAATAATCATCGGCCCGACCCCGCGTTAGGCACCGCCGCAGCGTGCACGTTCAGAACCCGCGCCCGAAGGTGACGCCGAACACGACCGCCGTGTGGCCGCCTGAAAAATCGACATAGACGCCAGGTGATATCGTGAAGAGCGTGGGATGCGGCAGGTCGACCGCCGCGCCGGTGCGGAAGAGCGCGCGCCTCTTCCCATGCGAGAACTCGACGCCTGGTCCGGCCATCAATTTGAGCGCGTCGACAGGACGGACTGAGAAGGTGCCGCCGAGTATGACGTGCTTCGGCTCTCTGCCGGTCGCAACGTCCAGTAAGCCGCCGATCGCGAGCCGCTCGTGCCCCACCGGAAGAGTGCGCTCGTAGTCCGCGCCAAGAGTGAAGCTGCCGTGGCCCTCGACCCGCGTCACGCCGAGAAACAGGCCGGCATGATTGCGATGATGGCCGCTCTCCTGCGCCGAGAGGCTCGCTGGAGGGACGGCCGACAGTCCCAGAGCTGCGATGATCGCGGCCGTTGAAATCTTTCGCCTTTTGGCCACTGCGATTCCCCCTCCGTTTCGTTTCCGTAGGGCCAAGCACTTTGTCGTTCGATCGGCGCCCTAGAACTGCAGGTGCGTCTGAAACAACAGCCGGTTCTCGTTTGCGCGGAAGGCACCCGGCTCGTACCGCACATCTTCGTCGTTCAACACCAGGCCGATTCGCACCGGCGTCCATGTCAACCAATACGCAACGCCGGCAATCGCCCGTCGATGGGAGTTGGCTGCGACGCGTCTATTCGGATCCAACTTGTCGAACCGCACCAGACCAGCCCACCCCTGCATCCCTTCGCGAACTTCCGCAAACACCGAGTACCCCTGAAAGTCCGCATTCGCAGTAAGGGGCGCGGGCCGCGCCGTGCCGGAGAGCCACTGAGCGGTAGCTACGAAATGTGGATACTCGTAGCTGATCATCGCGATGCCATGACGACGAGGACGATCCTCGCCGTAGGAGCCGGCGTCATAGAATCCAGAAAACCGCAAACCCGAGACGACGCCGCCGTTGGGCATCGGCCGGACAGTGAGGCGCGCCTGCACGCTCTTGCGCTTGTCCGGTTCGCCCCGTGCGAATCCCTCGCGGTTATAAACGCCGACATTGATCTCGCCGTAGTTGCTCGCGAAGCGTGATAGATAGCCGACGCCAAAGTCGGCCGAGCCAGGGATGATGTTTTCGCGCTCGGCGAACATCATGCCCTGCACCCGATAACG
>JAIVJN010000298.1 GCA_020200025.1 Acidobacteriota bacterium
GTGCAGCGTTTAGCTTATCGTGCCGAGTGACGGTCAGCTTTTCGCGGTCCCTTCAGATTGCATTTCCACTCTGCACGCTCACTGAACGCGACAGCTCTCAACCGCACTCTGCACTCTGAACTCTCAACCTCAACTCTGCACTTTGCACTGCACTCTGCACAGCACTCTGCACTGACAGGTCTTTCACTGTCTCTATACTTCTTCCTCGACCGCATGTCCTCGCTCGGCCTTTGCGGCGCTGACGATCTTCGGCTGCAGGTGCGCCGGCACCTCGTCGTAGTGTGAGTATTCCATCTGATACGAGCCGCGACCGCCGGTCACCGACGTGAGATGCTGCTCGTAGGTGAGCATCTCGGCCATCGGCACCTGAGCCTTGATGACCGTCATCGCGCCGCGCGGATCCATTCCCGAGATGCGCCCGCGCCGCCCGTTCAGATCGCCCATGAGGTCGCCCGCATAATCGTTCGGCGCGTAGACCTCGACGTTCATGATCGGCTCGAGCAAGGTCGCGCGTGCCTTGCCCATCGCTTCCTTGAAGGCCAGCGAGCCGGCGGTCTTGAACGAGAGCTCGTTCGAGTCGACGTCGTGATACTGCCCGTCGTAGAGCTCGACGCGGAAATCGACGACCGGATACCCGGCGAGATAGCCGCGCAGGCGTGACTCCTGGATGCCTTTTTCGACCGCCGGGACGAACTGCCGCGGAATGGAGCCGCCGAAGATCTCGTCGGCAAACTCGAAGCCGGCTCCGCGCGGCAGCGGCGCCATGCGGATCTTGCAGTCGCCAAACTGCCCGTGTCCACCGGTCTGCTTCTTGTGTCGTCCGTGTGCGTCGACGCGCGCGGTGATGGTCTCGCGATACGGGATGCGGGGAGGCTTGAGGTTCACTTCGACGCCGAAGCGGCGCTTCAGCTTGGCGACGGTGACCTCGATGTGCAGTTGTCCTTGTCCCGCGAGCAGCAGCTCGTGCGTCTGCGGATCGCGCGCGTAGCGGATTGTCGGATCCTCCTCCTCGAGACGGTGCATGGCGCTGCTGATCTTGTCTTCGTCGCCACGACTCTTGGGCTCGATGGCGTAAGAGAGGACCGGCTCGGGAAACGCCAGCGGCGCAAACGTCAGCCCCGCAGCCTTGTCGGCCAGCGTGTCGTTCGTTCGAGTGTCCTTCAACTTCGCCACGATGCCGATATCACCCGCCTTGATCTCGGGGACGTTGGTTTGCGCTTTTCCTTGCATGACCGCGAGATGGCCGAGCCGCTCTTGCGCAGCCTGCGTCGCGTTGTGCACGGTGGAGTCGGCGCGCAGCGCGCCTTGATACACCCTGAACATGGTGATGCGCCCGGCAAATTGATCGGCCACGGTCTTCCAGACGAACGCCGCGTACGGCGCTTTCTCGTCGGCCGGTCGGGCCATCGCAGCACCCGTGCCGGTGAGCACGCCTTGGAACGGCCGATCGGCGGGCGACGGAAGGTAGGAGACGACCGCGTCGAGCAGCGGCGGGATGCCCAGGTTGGCCGCACCGGACGCGCAGACCAGCGGGAAGATCTTGGCCTCGCGCGTCGCGGTCTCGAGGCCGCGCGCCAGCTCGTCGGACGACAGCGTCCCGGCCTCGAAGAACTTCTCCATCAACGGCTCGTCCGCTTCGGCGACGAGCTCGATGAGGGCGTCGCGTGCCACCTTGGCGGCGTCTTCGAGCGAGGCGGGCACCGCACCTTCCGTCATCTTCCCCGATCCGTCGTTCGCGAACATCAGAGCCTTCATCGCCACGAGATCGATGACGCCCGCGAAGTCGGGGCCCTCGCCGATCGGTAGCTGAATCGGCACAATCGTGCGGCCGCAGGTCTGACGCAGCGAATCGAGGGTGCGGTCGAGCGAGGCACGATCGCGATCGAGCCGATTGAGCACGATGAGGCGCGGCAACCCGAGCTCGTCGGCCGTACTCCACGCCTTCTCGGTTTGCACTTCCACTCCCGCGACCGCGTCGACCACGACGAGCGCGGCATCGGCGACACGCAGCGCCGCCCGCGCATCGCTGAAGAAGTTGCCGAAACCAGGAGTATCGATGACGTTGATCTTGGTCTTGTTCCACTCGGCGAAGGCGAGACTGGCGGACAGCGTGTGCTTGCGGGCGATTTCCTCTTCGTCGTAGTCGGTCACCGTGGTGCCATCGTCGACACGCCCCAGACGGTTCACCATGCCGGCCGAGAAGAGCACGGCCGAGACGAGCTGTGTCTTGCCGCAGCCGCCGTGGCCGACGACAGCCACGTTCCGGATACTTGCGGCGTCATACACCTTCATAGGCGCTTCCCCCCGCCGTTATAAAGACGTTACACGGGAATCATATACGACGGGTGCGACCGGTGCTCAGGTGCCTCGGTGCGGGTGGCGGCAGTGTGGGCGACCCGCGCGTGCACCAGCGACTTCAGTGCGTAACGGCTGGGTGCCCGTCACGTAGGACGCGCACCAAGCACCCACGCACCTGAGTACCTGACGCACCCATCGCACCTGTCTATTCATATCGAAGCGCTTCGATCGGGTCGAGCCGCGCGGCGCGCCAGGCCGGGAACATACCGAAAAAGATGCCGACCGACGCCGAGAAGCCGAGGCCCAGGGCGAACGACCACCAGGGCAGCGAGATCGGGAATCCTGAGATGAGATTGACCAGCAGGCCGATGCTGCTGCCGGCGAGCACGCCGATGACGCCGCCCACGCTCGTGAGGACGACGGCTTCGACGAGAAATTGAAACAGGATCTCACGGCGCCGCGCGCCGATGGCCATGCGCACACCGATCTCGCGCGTGCGCTCGGTGACCGAGATCGTCATGATCGCCATGACGCCAATCCCCCCCACCATGAGGGCAATTGACGAGATGACGACGAGCGACAGCAGCACGGCCTGCGAGACCTGCTCCCACACCTTCAACGCGGCATCCTGTGTGACCAGATCGAAGTCGTTGGGCTTGTCGAGCGTCAGCCCGTGCCGGATGCGCATGATCTCTTCGACCTCTTGCATCGCTTGCTCGCGCGTCGCCCATTCGTGAGGCACGACGGCGATCATGGCGCTGCGCGCCGCAAAGCCGGTCTGGCGGCCGCGCTCCGATCCGAACTGTTTGCGATAGGTGGTGTACGGGATGATCGCAAAGTCGTCTTGTCCGAGGCTGAAGCCGCCCGCCGCCGGCCGCTTACCCACCACGCCGACGATGCTGTACTCGACGGCGCCGATGCGCACACGCTTGCCGACCGGGTCGAGCCCCTGTTTCTCGAAGAGCGCTTCGTACGGCCCGTAGCCGATGACGGCCACGGCGCGCCTGCGCTGCACTTCCTGCTCGGTCAACGATCGGCCGGCGATGACCTTGGCGAAGTTGACGTCCACGAACACCTCGCTCGCACCCATGATGACGATGGGCTGCGTCCGCTCGCCCTTATAGAAGATGCGCTGCTGGGTCGGCTGTCCTCCCGCCCCGAGCCATGTGTCGACGAGCGCCACCGACGGTGCCAGCCGCTTGATCGCTTCGCCATCGTCAACGGTCAGGCCCGGCCGCCGGATCAGCTCGAGAAACGACGCGCCCGACGAGAAGCTGAGCGCGCCGAACCGTTGGACGAAGATCGTCTTCGGTCCGAGCGACCGAATCGAATCGCGCAGCGACTCGTCGAAGCCGCGGATGAGCGCCGTCATGCCGACGATCGACGTGATGCCAATGACGACGCCGAGCACCGTCAACGCCGAGCGCATCTTGTTTGCGCGCAGCGTGTCGAGCGCCATGACAGCGGTTTCGAGGAGTAAAGCCAGGCGCATGTCAATCTCAGATGTTCGGATCGCAGATTGCAGATTGATCGAAGATCCGGCGATTGCCGATCTTTGCTTCGACGTACCAGATCTATCATTCCCTCCGTAGCGCCTCGATCGGATCCAGCATGGCGGCTCGTCGCGCGGGGTACCAACCGAAGAACAAGCCTACGAGTCCCGTGATCACCACGCCGACCACGATCGACCAGAGCTCCACGACCGCGGGAAGCGGGGTGGCGGCGGCGAGTCCGCGGGCGAAGAGAGCGCCGATCGCCACGCCGAGGATGCCGCCGGTGAGCGAGAGCGTGATCGATTCGATGAGCACGTGCGACATGATGTCTCGCCGCTTGGCTCCGAGGGCTTTCCGCAGCCCAATCTCTCGGGTTCGCTCGCTGACGACCATGAGCATGATGTTCATGATCACGATGCCGCCGACCACGAGCGAGAGCGCGACGACGCCGACCAGCACTGCAAAGATGCCGGCCGTCGCCTGCTTGTAGATGTCGAGCACGGAATCGGAGGCGACCAGCCCGAAGTTGTCGTCTTCGGCGGACTTGAGGCCGCGCTCGATCCTGAGCGCGACGCGCGTCTCGTCACGCGCCAGTGAGACCAGCTCGGCGTTCCGCGGTTTGACCATCAGCGTCAGCGACTGTCGCGAGCCAAAGAGCTTCTGATACTGACCGAGCGGGATGACCACGAACTCGTCCAATGAGTTGCCGAAGAACGCGCCTTTTTTGGCGCTCACGCCGATGACGCGAAAGTGAACGCCGCGGATGCGAATCACCTTGTCGATCGGATCGGCCATGCCGAAGAGGCGGTCGGCGACCTGCCAGCCAACCAACGCGACCGGCCGATTCCGATCCACCTCGATCGGGCTGATCATCCGACCGCGCTCGGCGTCGAACGTCGAAAAATCGATGTACTCCTCGGTGACTCCCTGGACCTGAATCGACTCCAGTTCATCGTCGCGATACGCCACCGTCGTCGACTGCTGCGCCTGGGCCATCACCGAGCTGATCGTGGTGGCGTAACGCCGAATGGCGTCGGCCTCCTCGAGCGTGATGCGCGGATTGTTTCTCTGCCGATCCGCTTCGTCCTGGTTGCGAACGATGCCTACGCGCTGCACGGTAAAGGCATCCGCGCCCAGGTCCGACACGATTGCGTCCGAGACGGCGCCGTTCACACCCTGGATGAGCGATACCACCGTGATGATCGACGACACCGCGACGATGTTGCCCAGCAGCGTCAGCAGCGAGCGCAGCTTATTCGCCCAGATGGAGGAGAGAGCGAGGCGGACGGATTCGAGAATCTGTGACATCGGGAACAGAGCCGTTGGACAACACGAAGACCACGAGGTCACGAAAAATCAAATGAATGACCTTCGTGTTCTTCGTGTTCTTCGTGCTCTTCGTGTTGTTCTTGTCACCTCCCCGCGGGCACGTTGACCTTCACCTGATCGCCGTCGAAGAGGTTGCGCACCGAGTCGAATGGGCCCGTGATGACCCGCTCTCCTTCCTTCAAGCCGCCGAGCACCTCGAAGTACCGCTCGCCGGCGATGCCGACTTTCACGGGCACGAACTCGGCCCGCTCCCCTCTGACGACGAAGACGCCCTCGGTCTCCTCGCGCTTTTGCCCGGGCTTCACTTCTTGGCTCACCGCCGCCGCAAGCGATGGCTCGACGCTGCGCCCGAAGCGCCAGCGCGGCGCTGGCGGTCTCGGCTCGCGAATGATCCTACCGCTCGCGTCGTAGAGCAGCTCGCGGACGGTCAGCGCCTGAATCGGCACCGACACGGCTTGCGGGCGCGTGGCCGTCGTAATCTCCGCCGTGCAGGTGAATCCTGGGCGAACCTCCGCCGGGATGTCGCCGTTCAACGTGACGACGACCTTGAAATTGATCGCCGTGCGCTGCTGGGTCGGCGGCTGGCCCGCCTGCTGAATCGGGCTGTTGCCGATCTCCGCGACGACACCCTCGAACGTCTGGTCGGCGATCGCATCGATGGTGACGCGAGCCCGCTGCCCAAACGTCACGAGCGGGATATCGGTCTCGTCGACCTCCACTTCCGCCTCGATGACCGACATGTCCGCGACGGTCAGGAGCACCGTTCCCGCGTTGTTCATCGTGCCGACGACGACGTTCTCACCCTCCTCGACGTTTCGGCGCGTGACGATGCCGTCGAAGGGGGCATCGAAGCGCGCCTGGGCAAGAGAGTGTTGGCTGCTCGTCAGCCCGGCTTGCTGTTGGAGAAGCTGTTCTTCGCGTGTCCGGATCTCCTGTTCGCGCGCACCCAAGTCGCTCTCGCGAACGTCGACCTCGGCTTGGGCCTTCTCGAGCGATTCCCGGGTCGTGAGCCCCGACTGCCAGAGCTCCTGCTGGCGCTTCAGCGATTGCCGAGCCAGATCGAGGCTCGCTCGAGCGCTGCGCAGCGAAGCGCGGCTTTGCTCGAGGCCGGTCCGCGCCGCCCCGACGGCGGCCTCATCGCGGCGGACCGCGCTTGCCGCCACGACGGGATCGATCTGCAGCAGAAACTGGCCGGCCTTGACACGATCGCCTTCTCGCACGGCCAGCTTCGTGACGCGTCCCATCGACTGGGCGCTGATGTTGACGGTCTTTTTCGGCTCGATCTTGCCAGAGGCCGAGACAATGGCCTCGAGGTCGCGCTTCTGCACGGTCTCGGCAGCCACGCTGGGCCCCTCGTCGCCGCGCCGAGCGAAGTATGTGCCGACGCTTGCTGCGATGACGAGGACCGCCCCAAGAACAAGGACCCATTTCCTCCGGAACACGATCAGCTTCCTCCCGACACGGCCCGAGCCATCGCCGCCATCGCCGCGATTGCGGTATACAGGACCAACACCCGACCTAGAACGCCATGCGCCGGCGACGTGTCAACGTCGTAGTGCCGATCGCCATCAGCCCAAGCCACCAGAGTCCAAAGAGGTCGAGCACGCCATATACGCGCGACAGCAGCGTGCCCTCATCGACGAATGGCAAGAAGAGCGCAACGGTGAGCGGGCTCGTCAACGATTCACGCACATAGTGGATTGGCGTGGCGATGATCTGGCCGAGCGCCAAGACCATGGTGGCGTGGACGGTGACGGCGAGCGCCTGCCGGTAAGTCGTCCGTTGCCCTTCTGGCGCGACCTGCCGCGTCCGCGACGCCTCCTCTGAGTGTGCCACCTGTCGTGACGGGCGGCCCCGTGCCCGCGCCACGAGCCACACGCTCAGAGCCGCGAGAAGGGTCAGCGGAGGCGCGAGCAGCAGGCGGCCTCCAGTCATGAAATACGTCAGGAGAGGCGGGTTGGCCTGCACACGCGCATACTCGGCGTCGCCCATGCGTCCGCCGAAGGCCTCGACCAACCGTACGCGCTCGTCGACCATCGCCTGTCGGCCGACGGGCGTGGAGACGAGCCACGTCCCGCACACGGCCCACGCCGCCATGATGAGAATCCAGGGCGTCACCCACGTCGGCCTCTCACACACTTCGGCCATCGTTCTCCGCGGGCGAAACAGCACGCCCGCGATGCGAGAGCGCACGATCCCTCCTCCTCTATCAATACGAACACGGCGTCGTCCTAGTT
>JAIVJN010000492.1 GCA_020200025.1 Acidobacteriota bacterium
CGATGTTAGACGTGTACTCGGCGCCACGAACGTCACCCGCGGCGGTTGTTGTCGAGGAATGTTGGCGATGATGCACTCCCCCTTCGCTCTGGTAGGTCGACAGGACTCGGTACAACCGCTCATCGTGCCGCTGCTCGGCAACCGCGCGGTAGATAGCAAGGAGTCTGTCAGCCAGGCCGGCGAAACTAAAGGACTGTTCGATGTAGCGCCTTCCTGCTTCGCCGAGGGCGCGGCGCAGACTGGGCGACTCCGCAAGGCCAAGGATCCTGCCCGCCATCGCGTCGACATCCGCGAACGGAACGCGATAGCCGGTCACATCGTCCTGCACGATCGTCCTCGCGTCGCCTGCCGGCGTGCTCACCACAGGCAACCTCGCCGCCATGGCCTCGAGGATCACATTCGGGCAGCCCTCATCGTCCGAGGACGACACGAGCATGTCGGCACGTGCGAGCAACTGCGGCACATCGCGTCTGGCGCCAAGAAACGTCACGTGATCGGGGAGCAGGGAGAGCTCGCGCGCGAGATTCTCCAACGCCGACCGCTCAGGGCCGTCTCCCACGACGATGCCGCAAAGGGCTGGATTCGACAGACGAGCCTGTGCCAAGGCTCTCAAGAAACAATCGACGCGCTTGAGCTGTATGAGCCGGGCCACGAGTATGGCGGCCGGACGCTCAGAACGTTCGGCGGCGTGCCCGTCGAACTCGTCAAGGTCCAAGGCGTTCGGCACGAACCAGAGGCGCTCGCGGGCGATCAGTTTGCTCTCCGCGATCTCCTCGACTACCACCTGGGAATTGACCAGGAGAGCGTTCGGCGCCGCGATGAGCCACCGCGTCCAAAAACCACTGGCTTGCTGCGACAGCTTGAAACTGTTCCGCATCGCGCCGAGGCTGATGGCCCCCCACACCGGACCGAGGAGCGCGGCATAGAGGTTGACAAAGTTATGGGCGCTCGAATTCGTAGGTCACGAGCATGATGACGAAGACCGACGTCACGAGCAGCCCGAGCTTGAGCATTCCACGGCGGCGCTGCCGCCAACCGACCACGGCGAACGAGATGACGTAAACGGTGAGCGCGATCATGCCCGGCACGCCGTTCTCCGCCAGAATCCGGATCCAGCCCGAATGAGCCGCGTAATCTCGCTGTCGACTCCAGGCGAAGAGACCGAGTTGCGATTGCGCCCGGCTGAATCCGCCCGTCCCCACACCGAGCGGATTCGCCTCGAAAATTCGCCATCCGGCCAGCGCGAGGTCCGAACGGTTGTTCGTGCGATCGGATCTTGACTTCGTCGGATCGAGCGTTTCGTCGACACGGCTCAGCGCGCGCTCCTGGAAGTCGGGGAACTGCGACAACACCCCAAGGCCGATCAGTGCCACGAAGGCCGTGAAGTAGATCTTTCGCGACACACCCGGAAGCTGCACGAACAAGAACAGCATGCACAACGACCCGGTGACGAATCCGCCGCGGCTCGCCGTCAGGAACACCCAGGTGAAATTGACTGCCGCCAGCAGACCGAGGGTAATGTGCTCGCGCATACCCACGGCAAGCCGAAACGCCACGCAAATCGCAAACAAGGCGGTCAGCGGAAATAGGCACCAGACATTCGGATTGAGCGGCTGCAGCACATCCCGGCGCAGAAAGTAGATGAGACAGCCGACGGCGGAGAGCACGCCGGTCACGACGCCCAGCCAGTACCAGGCTTCGCGATCCTGGCTTGCGCGCACGCAATAGAGCAGCACGCCAAAGGCCGTCGCCAAGGCCAGGACATACTGGCTGCCGGCAACGAGATCGGGACTCACGAACAGTCCCGCCGCGACCAGCAACATCAGCGTCTGCAGGGCGCGGCTGTGGACGTCGTGGAACCTGACAACGACGGGCAGAAAGAGGACGAGAACGACCAGCAACCAGTAATTGAGATTGTTCCAGCGCCACAAGCCCCCGTTGGCGAGCAGCGGTCCCGTGATCGGTTCGAGCGCGGACAGCACGCCGATGCCCAGCAGACCGATACTCGGCCAGCGCACGCCCGCGACCGCAGCCACAAACGCAGCCACATTGAGGAACGTGAGCGCAAACTCAAAGCTGATGGCGAACCCGGCGACCCATCCGAGCAGAATCACCACGATGAAGCGGCGGCCCCACGACGCGATGGACGGCATCGACGCCGAGGCTGGAGTGGCGACCGCGTCGTCGGACGACAACCGCGAGGCGGGACTGGAACGACGGCTGCTCGCCAGCCATTCATTGCGGGTTCGCGCCGTCGTGGCCAGGGTGTTGGTGCTCATCTGTCGACCAAGGGAGACGTTTCGCCACGACATACGTCGTAAGCGCCTTTGAGGCGGCCGCGCAATCGGTTCAGAGTTGCCATGCGCAGACCGCGGAAGCGAAAGTCACGCGCCAGCATGAGCGTGTCGAGAAACCAGGCGTAGGCGAATCGCACGACGTCGTGACGCGAGCGCTGCGACAACCCTCGCCGCTGAATGGCGTAGCGGTTGAAGATTTCCATGTAGCCGAGGATGAACCAGTCGGGACGGCTCGCCGGATCGTGCAGGTGGAGAACGCCGGCGCGGCCAGCGACGCCCATCCTGCCGTGTCGGCGAGCCTGCAGGGAGAAGTCGAGATCCTCTCCCAGGCTGTAGCCGCCGAAATCCCAGAACCCCACCTGCCGAGCCACGCTCGTCTTCCACATGGCCGCGGTCGTCGGCAGCCAGTCCCCTTCCACGAACTCATCGGTCTCCTCGAGAAATTCCCAGGGAATGACCATGCCGGATCGGGAATAGCTACCGGGACGCAGT
>JAIVJN010000074.1 GCA_020200025.1 Acidobacteriota bacterium
GGCTGCGACTACGTCCGCACAGAAAGGCGCAAAAGCGGGCGAATGGCCGTTCTACGGCGGCGATCCCGGCGGCACCAAGTACTCGACGCTCACCGAGATCAATAGAGAGAACGTCGCGCGGCTGCGCGTCGCGTGGGAATGGAAGACCGGTGAACAGCCGATTGAGGATCTCGGCACGTTCCCCGGCGCCTTCCAGAACACGCCGTTGATGATCGATAACGTGCTCTACGTGAGCACGCCGTACAACCGCGTCGCCGCGTTGAATGCCGAGGACGGCCGTGAGCTCTGGACATTCGACCCCAAGGCCTACGAGGACGGCCAGCCGGCCAGCGGTCAGGGTTTCATCCATCGCGGCGTCGCGGCCTGGCGAGACCGTGGGCGCCTCCGCATCTTCCTCAACACCCGCTACCGCTTGATCTGCCTCGACGCCCGTACCGGTCAGCCGGTGGAATCGTTCGGCACCAAGGGCGCGATCGACCTGGCTGACGGCCTGCTCTGGCCGATCAACAAGAAGCATTACGCCCACACCTCCCCACCGATCGTCTACCGCGATCTCGTCATCCTGGGCAGCGGCATCGGCGATCGCCTGATGTACCGCAACGACCCGCCCGGCGATGTCCGAGCCTTCGACGCGCGCACCGGGAAGCTGGCGTGGACCTTCCACACGATCCCGCAACGGGGCGAGCTCGGGAACGATACATGGTTGGACGACTCGTGGAGGTTCACCGGCCACACCAACGTGTGGGCGCCGATGACGCTCGACGCCGAACGCGGGCTGGTGTACTTGCCGGTCAGCACACCAAGTAACGACTACTACGGCGGCCGCCGCCCGGGCGCAAACCTGTTCGCCGAGTCGCTTGTGTGCCTCGACGCCTCGACCGGCAACCACAGATGGCATTTTCAGATCGTTCATCACGGGCTCTGGGATTACGATCCGCCCGCGCCGCCGAATCTGGTCACGATTCGCGTCAACGGCAAGAAGATCGACGCCGTGGTCCAGTTGACGAAGCAGGGGTTTGCGTTCGTGTTCGATCGCGTTACGGGCGAACCGGTGTGGCCGATCGAAGAACGACCCGTACCGCAGAGTGATGTGCCCGGGGAGCGCACGTGGCCAACCCAGCCGTTTCCCACGCGTCCACCCGCCTTCACCGAGCAGGGCGCGTCGCTCGACGCCGCGTTCGATCTCACGCCGGAGCTGAAGGCCGCGGCGCAAGCGGAGATGAGCAAGTACCGACTTGGACCGTTGTACACGCCTCCTTCGCTCGAGGGAACGTTGACGCGACCAGGCGTCTGGGGCGGCGCGAATTGGGGCGGCGGAGCGTTCGATCCCGACACCGGGATGCTCTACCTGAAGACCGTGGGCCTAGGCCAGGTATTCCGCATTCAGAGGATCGATCCCACGGCGCCGAATGCCCGTCCTGGAGAAGTGGATGCGGAGTATGCGAACCGTGGCGCGCCGGCGTGGTTCATGGACGGACTGCCGCTCTTCAAGCCTCCCTACGCGCACCTGGTCGCGATCGACTTGAACGGCGGCACGATCGGCTGGCGGGAGCCGTTCGGCGACCTGCCGGCGGTGCGTGAGCAGCTGGAGAAATTGGGCGTGAAGCCACCCGACAGGCTGGGCGCACAAGGGCCTGCGGGTATGATCGTGACGAAAGGAGGTCTGATCTTCGTTGGCGGCGGCGACAAGGCCTTCCATGCCGTCGATAAGACGACGGGCGGCGAGCTGTGGAGCGCGCCAACCCTCGAGACGACCGGCACGCCGATGACATACCTCTCCCGCTCGGGCCGTCAATTCGTCGTCGTAGCGACGGGCCGGGGTGCAGAAGCAACGCTCGTCGCATTTGCCACGGATATGCGAATTACAACCCCATCACGTACGCGGTTTCATCTCAGGGCTCCGTGAGCGATCGGCGCCGCGCGCCGCGTCATCGAGCGGGGCACGGTGCCGCCGATGAAGCGGGTCGCCTCGGCGTCGGCCATGAATTCCGCCCAGGGAGCGAGATCGTCGGCACGAGGCACGCGCAGGAACAGACGCGGGGTCTCCAACTGCCAGTGGTCGATCGGAGATCACGTCGGGTCATGACGATGTCGAACCGCGGTCCGGCATGACGAACGAGGTTCGTGCGAGGTCCGACCAGAGCGTCTCGCTGTTGTAGTACCGATCCAAGAGCGAAGGCTTCCACGTCAGGAGGTCGGAGTTCCGCGCGGCGAATTCAGCCCACGTGGCCGTGGTAGGAAAGACGGCCATCGCCCGCGAACTGGCCCGACTGCTGATGGCCGTGCACATCCGAATCGACTCTATCGAGCTGGCGGTTCGGGAATCTGGCGTCACGGCCGTATCCGTCGATGACGCCGGTTATCGCGTCGGTTACGCCGTTGCCGAAGACAACCTCCGTGTCGGTCGTACCGTTATTGCTGATTCGGTGAATCCACTGCCCGTCACGCGCGATGCGTGGCGCGAGGTGGCGCGCCGGGTGCAGGTGGCCAGCATCGAAGTGGAGATCGAGTGCTCCGACAGCCGGGAACATCGCCGTCGAGTCGAACAGCGGTTGGGACTGACACCAGCGAGCAGCGGGCCGACATGGCAAGACGTGATCGCCCGTGACTACCGTGCCTGGGACCGCGAGCACGTCGTCCTCGATACAGCCGGCCGGACGGTCGATCAAAGCGTCGCGATGCTCCGAGCGGCCCTTCCGTAACAGTCACGATGCCCCGGGTGCGTCAGTCCTCGTCGTCCGGCGCTGTCGTCGGCGCTTTGACGATGTTGCCCTTGAGCACGTCTTGAAGGCCCGCGACGAGCCGATCGATCTGCTCCTCGGTGTTGTAGATGTGCGTGGCAATTCGCACCGCGTTGAGGTCGTACTCCATCGTTCGCGTCCAGATGCGATGGCGTTTCTTCAGCGTCTCGACAATATCCGCGTTCTTCACGTTCGCGAGCGTGAAGGCCAAGAGCGCGTTACTCAGCTCAGGATTGGCGGAGGTGTGATACGTGATTCCCGGCAGGGCGGCGAGCGCGCGCCGGGAGTAGACGTGCAGCGCCCGCACTCGGGTTTCGATGCGCTCCTGGCCGAGGGCGCTCTGGAAATCCAACGCCGCGCCCAATGCCAGCACGATGGGATGTGCTCGTTGACTGAGCCGGTCGTATCGGGCGGCCCCGCGCTTGGGGTCGTCCCAGCCGGTCGAGACGACCGTCGGCCACAATTGCTCCTGCGACGCGCGACGGAGATAGAGAATGCCGGCGCCGGTCGGCGCGCACAGCCACTTGTGCGAGCTGGACGCGTAGAAGTCCACGCCCAGGTCGTGCATGTCCATCTTCACCATGCCGACCGGATGTGCCCCGTCGATCGCCGTGACGATGCCCTTCTCTCGCGCCAGCGTCGCGAGTTGCTTGAGCGGGATGGTCGAGCCCGTCTGGTACATCGCATGGCTCGCCATGATCACCTTGGTGCGCGGTGTGATCGCGGCGGCAAAGGCGTTGAGAATGACGGCCGGGTCTTCGGCGGGCGCCGCCCACTTCACCTCTTTCACGATTACGCCGTGACGCTTGGCTTTCAGGCGACACGGCTGCAGCCCGCCCGCATGCTCGTGGAAAGTCGTGAGAATCTCATCACCTGGCTTCAGATCCAGGCCGTTGAGCATGAAGCTCATACCTTCGGTGGTGTTGCGCACGAGCGCGATCTCGTCGAAATCGGCGCCGACAAACGCGGCCGCCTTGCGCCGGACATCGTCGGCCGCCGCGTTCTGGTCGGTGTTCGGTTGTCCGGGATCTTGAGCGAGATCGTGATAGCGCTCGACGAGCGTGAAGTACACCGCTTTCGGAGTCGGGCCCAGCGTGCCGTTATTCAGATAGGTCCAATCCTTGTCGAGGAGGAACTCGGAGCGCACCTGCTTCCAGAAGTCCGCGTCCGGCATCGGCGTCTGCGCCAGCGCGCCCATCGCCGAGAGCGAGGAGCGGGCGGCCACGGTGGCGGCGCCCGCCGCGGCCACGCTGCCAGCAATGCCACGCAACCACCCGCGTCGGGAGATGACACATGGGGAGTCGTTGACCCGAGTGCGACGTGGGACGCTGGACATGACATTCCTCCATTGCGAGTGTGCGATTCCGGTGGTGTCTCTCCGCGCGTACTCTCCTCTGCTGCCTATCCATCAGCGAGCGGTTGACGCGCGCCGGAGGCTTCGGCGTTCGATTCCAGTGGTCCACTAGAAATCGAACAGTCGCGTGTACTTGACGACGAAAGACCGTCCTAGCGTTTCATCGGGTGTAAATGACGTCGTGTCGCGGCGGTCGTTGTAGACGATGAACAGGCCCGTGCCGCTGCGATTGAGGAGCGCCAGTCGGATGTTCGCTGAGAACTGCGCGGTCTGCCCGTTGTACTGGACGAGCGCCGACAGGCTGGCGAGCGTCGTAAACGCGTAGCTTGCTTTCATGGGCACGAGATTGGTAACGAACGACCCCGTCGGGAGATCGATGTCTTGCCGCGTCCATCCGAGGCTGGCGATCATACGCGAGCTGATGCGGTAGTCGCTGGTGATCTCGACCGAGTTGAAATCGCCGTCATAGAAATTTCCCACGCGGGCGCGGATGGTGCCGCTGACGCGGGCACTCGGGTCGTGGAAGTACTCGAACGCGTTTTGATACCAGGTGTACTGACCGGCGGGAACCGCCACGCGCTTGCCGTCACGGTTGTAGACAACGAACGGGACGAGCGGATTGTCCTGATTGCGATCGAAGAACCACCCGAATCGACCGCCCCGGGCTGGCTGAATCTCCAACGGATGCACGTGCATCATCGAGGTCTGGAGCGCATCGTCGAAGCCCCAGAACGAGTTGTAGGAATAATGCGGGGCAAAGCGCCGGATCCAGGGGATGCCTTTCGGCTGCGGTTGGAAGAAGGCCCGGAACTCGGGGCGGCGATAGCCACGCCGCGGAAGGAACCCGACCTCCGGGTTGAAACGATCGCCGACCTGCGAATAGCCGCCGGAGAGCTGCCACAGGTTGTTGGTGAAGTTGTAAAAGGCGCGGCCCGCATAGTCGCTGCCGTCGGTCCCAGGCGTGTCGGTGCGGGCGATGAACGAGGAGAAGCGCTGGTTTGCGCCAATTTGGACGTTGGCGTCGACGCCGTACGCTCGATTCGATTTCGCCACGCCCGCCCCGGTCTCGCCCGTTGCGTAACGTCCCACGAAGATGCCGCCGTAGGTCGAACGGCCAACCTCTTTTTGCGCACGCAGCACGCTGTAATTGTTCTCCGTCGCGAGCGTGCGGCCGGACACCACCAGATCGTCGGTCTGGATGTTGAGGAGCCCCACGTTCCAGTCGCCGGCGACTTTTCCGCTCAGTCGCCCGCCACCAAGGATGTCGATGGGAACCCCGGTCGGCGACAGACCGATTCGCCGCGTGAAGAACAGATCGATCGATTGCGGCTGGCCAAATTGGAACGTCGACGCGTTTTCGAGGAAGAACGGCCGCTTCTCGGGGAAGAACAGGTCGAAGCGGGTCAGGTTCACCTGCTCCTCGTCGGCCTCCACCTGGGCGAAATCGGTATTGAGGGTGGCATCGAGCGTCAAATTCGGCCGTATCCCCCACTTGAGATCGACACCAACGTCGGCGTTTCTATCGAGCTGGTCCCCCTGCGCTCGGGTGAAGTCCTTATTGGCGGATCCCAGCACGTAGGGGATCAGCTTGATGTCTCGACGCGCGGGAAGATCGAGCCCGCTCACCTTGGCCGCCAAGGAAACCCGGTAGATATCGAAGCCACGCGGGATCGGCGCCAGGTACACCTGCTCGTTCTTGTGCCGGATGTTGCGGAGGACGTTGAAGCCCCACGTCCGGTCGGCGCCGGTCGAGTAGCGCAGGGTCTTCAGCGGGATGGCCATCTCCGTCTCCCACCCGCGCTCGGTCACCTGCGACCGCACGGTCCAATCGCCGTCCCAGTTCGGATTGAACGCGCTGATGCCGCCGCGCTGCGTTCCCCCCGCACCGCCCTGAAACGTGAGGCCACTGGTCTGGCCCTCGCGCGCGACCTGTCCGTCATACTCGATGCCGATCGGGTTGGTGCCGAACACGAATGCGTTCTGATTGTCGTTGAACGTGTCGAAGACCATGATGACCGAGTCGGTCTCGTTCAAGGACGCATCGCGCCGCGCTTGCGACACGATGATCTTCGTCGGGTCGCTGTCGAAACAGATGATGCCGACATACAGTTGGCCTCGACCGACAATCAGCCGCACTTCGGTCTGCTCCGTGGCGGGGGCGCCCTCGGTGGGATCTTGCTGCGTGAAGTCGGTGTACGGCTTCACGCCTTGCCAAAGTGCGTCGTCGACCCGGCCATCGATGACCGGCGGATCGCCGTTATCGGGCAGCGTTCCCGCGACAAAGGTACGAGATACCTCCTGAGCGGTCGCGGGCAGCGTCGTGAGCGTGAGGGCCAAGAGCGGGAGACAAAGGCGCGAGAACTGCGTGTTACTCGGGAATGACTGCAGCATATGGGTGCCTGAGCGGTACCGCGAAAGCTTACGTCAAAACACCTCGAGCGCGAACGCCTGTTGGTGCCAAGTCTAGATCGAGGCGGGAAGGGTCGACGGAAGCGGTAGAATCCCGGCAGGATTCCACCTGGCCGAGCCTTTTCCGTCGGCCTGCAAGGGGACCGAAGATGCGTCAGTGGACTCGCCTCGTATTGCTGGTGTTCGTCGCATTGAACCTTGCCGTCGCCGGAGCGTGGCAGCCGCGTTCTGCTCCGCTCATCGACGTGACCGTCGAGGAAGGGACGTCCATGTCGGTGTCGGTATCGCCGGACGGGCGCACATTGGCGATCGACCTGCAAGGCGGTCTGTGGACGGTTCCGGCGAATGGCGGCGCCGCGCGCCGCATCACCGGCGTCTTCGAGGACGCCCGGCAGCCCACGTGGTCCCCGGATGGCACGTGGATTACGTATTTTTCCTACCGCGACGGCGGATACGACCTGTGGTCGGTCGCACCCGACGGCACGGGACAGCACCGCCTCACCTGGGGACCTTTCGACGACCGTGAGCCGATGTGGTCGCACGACGGGACGCGCGTCGCGTTCTCGTCGGATCGCGGCAACCCGCTCGGGAGCGATTACAACATCTGGGTCCTCGATGTCGCCAGCGGCGAGGTGCGCCAGCTCACGAAGGGGCCTTCCGAGGACTACATGCCCTCGTGGTCGGCGGACGACCGTGAGATCGCTTTCGCGTCGACACGCGAAAATGGGCAATCTGTCTGGGCGGTGTCGGTGGCCGATCTCACCGAGCGCAAGCTGACAACGGTGAGCGCTGGCCGCATCGACGCCCCCTCATGGGGCCCCGGCGGCGAGCTGATCCCTCGCGACCTCAGAAGCGCAGACCGTGGCCTTCACGGCAACGTTGCAGGTTACCCAGCCCCAATACACGCGCCGTGTGCGCGACTTCACATCCACCACGCCGCGCAAGGCGCTCGGGATCGTCCGCCCGGTCATCTCTCCCGATGGCAGCCAGATCGCCTTCGCCGCGCTGGGCGATATCCACGTCGTGCCTGCCTCGGGCGGCAAGCCGGTGAACATCACCAACGACGCGGCATTGGACACCGATCCGGCCTGGTCACCCGACGGCGGCAGCCTGGTCTATTCGTCCGACAAGGACAGCGCGCAGTTGCAGTTGTGGATCCGCGATCTGAAAGGCGGGTCGGCGCGGCAGGTCACGCGTTTGAGCACCCAGCCGCAGGGCGCGTCGTTCTCGCCCGACGCGAAGAAAATTGTGTTCTTCAACGTCGACGGCATGTGGCGCGTGGCACAGATGTCGGTCCTCGACACCGAGAGCGGCGCGGTGACCAAGATTCATGACACGTTGCCCCAGCCCGGCACGCCCACCTGGTCGCCCGACGGTAAACGCGTCGCGCTGGCGGCGGTCGGGCCGCTCAGTACGCGATTTCGGGAGGGGACGAACCAAATCCTGACGATTTCAACCGAGGGCGGCGAGGATCAGTGGCATGCGCCTGTGCCGATGCTGTCGATCGATTCTCGTGGCGGAGGCGGCCCCGTGTGGTCGCCGGATGGGACCAAGATGGCGGCCATTTACGAAGGCACGCTGTCGGTGTGGCCCGTGTCGAAGTCGGGCGCGCCGCTCGGGCCACCGCGCCGGGTGACGTCGGAAAGCGCACACGCGCCGTCCTGGCAGGGCGACTCGCGCCACATTCTGTATCAGTCACTCGACGTCCTGCGCATTGTCGATATCGAAACAGGCGACATGCGCACCGTGCCGCTCGATTTCGAGTGGACGCCGGCCGTCCCTAGCGGCCGCGTAACCGTCCACGCGGGACGTTTGCTCGACATGACCGGGCCGACGCCGCGCACCAACGTCGATGTCGTCATCGAGGGCAACCGCATTGCACGCGTCTCGCCACATGCCGACGCGAACCACTCGGGCGGTAACGTCGTGGATGCGTCTCAGCACACCGTGATGCCGGGACTCGTGGAGTTCCACTCGCATCTGCAAAAAGATTTTGGCGCCGCCCAGGGGCGTGCCTGGCTCGCCTTCGGCGTGACGACGGTGAGAAGCCCCGGCAACACCCCGTACGAAGCCGTCGAAGACCGAGAGGCCAACGAGGCCGGCATCCGGCCTGGGCCGCGTGTCTACGGCACCGGCTACCTGATGGAGTGGCGGCGCGTCTACTACAAGATGGGCATCGCGATCTCGAGTGTGAGCCAGCTCGAGATGGAACTGCAGCGCGCCCAGGTGCTCGAGCACGATCTGATCAAGAGCTATGTCCGGTTGCCAGACGCGCAGCAGAAACGCATGGTGGAGTTCGCGCACAGCATCGGCGTGCCGGACGCGACGCACGAGATCTTCCCAGCCGCGCTCATTGGCGTCGACAACACCGAGCACACGGCCGCCACCAGCCGTCGCGGCTACTCGCCGAAGATGGCCACGCTGCAGTCGGCCTACGACGATGTCGTGCAACTGTTCGGCAAGAGCGCCCGCATCTTCTGCCCGATGATCTCAGGTGCCGGTACTCGCCGGCTGTTCGAGCGCGACCCCGCGCTCAAGTCGGACCCGCGCTTCACCCTCTACCCGGAATGGATTCAGCGCCAGGTGGCCCAACAGCCCGCGTCTGCCAACCCGGGGGGCGGCGGCGATCCCACCGGCGGCAGCGGGAAGATGGTGCTCGACGTCATGAAGGCCGGTGGCCTGGTGGTCGCTGGCACGGACACGCCCAACGCGGTCAACCTGCACGGCGAGCTGATGGCCTACACGATGGCGGGGATGAGCCCGTTCGATGCGCTCAAGACGGCGACCGTGAATCCGGCAAAGGCGCTGGCGCTCAACGCCGGGACGATCGAGGCGGGAAAGCTGGCGGATCTCATCGTCATCGACGGGGATCCGCTGGCCGACGTGGCAAACACGCGCAAGGTGGTACGCGTGATCGCCAACGGCCGCGTCTACGAAACGAGCGAGCTGGTCAATCCTGCCGGTCGGTAGTCCCGCGCCGCGCACGAGCAACCGGGGTGCTCTCGCGACTCTCGAGAGCACCCCGGTTGCGTCTCAGAACGAGACTTTGAAGGCGAGCTGCACCACGCGCGGCTGATACGCATTCAGGATGTTCTGCCGCTGCTCGCCGAACGTCGCCGAATTGATCTGCATGTTGTAGGCGCCGTAGTTCTCGTGGTTGAAGATGTTGAACACCTCGGCAATGCCCGTCAGCTTCATCCCGCGCGGAAGCGTGATGTCCTTCGAAACGCGAGCGTCAACCCGGTGCAGGGGGAAGCCTCTCAGCGAGTTTCGCGGCACGACGTCGCCCGGCGCGAACGAGGTCGGGCCGTCGAACCGATCCTGCACGGACTCCGGCACGGTGACGGCCGTCGTCACGTACCGCGTCGTGCCCGTGTGCCCGAACGGGTTGGCCGCGAACGTTGTCGCGTAGTAGTTGCCCGAGCCGAAGAGATACGCGCCTGACAGCGACATCTCCCATGGCATTCGCCAGATGCCATTCAGGCGGAGCGTGTGACGCTGGAACTCCGTGGACCGCGCCCACTCCGCGTCGGGATCGAACGGATTGTCCCCCTCGTACTGGAAGTTCGTGGTGTCGTCATGCATGAAGAGCACCAACGTGTAGGCGGCCGACGCCTGCCAGCTATTGCGGTAGCGGCGATTCACCGCGGCCGAGACGGCGCCGTAGTCGGCCGAGCCGTTCGATTCGAGCCACTGGATGCGGCCGTAGCTCGGGTCCGGTCGCCCCGACGTGGTGGGATTCAGGCTGTAGCCGGTAGCCGGGTTGAAGAACAGATTGGGGTCGCGCTGGCGCGCGAAGTTGTAGCCCTTCCAGTGAGTGAAGTCGGCCTCGACACCCCAGACCTCGGCAACCTGACCTTGCGCGCCAATCGTGCTCTGCCACGTGTAGGGCATCTTGTAGTCGTGCGCGATGACACGGGGAGACTGCGCCGGTAGCGGGAAGCGCCCGCTCGTGAAGTCCTCCGGAGTGCGGCCGCGGGTCGGATCCTGCACGAAGCCGGGCAGGTTGTCGTAGGGGAAGGAGTTGACGAGAATCCGCTCGCCGTTGAAGGACTGCTGGCTGAACGTCGTGTTCGAGTCTGGAATGCTGAAGTAGAGACCACTGCCACCGCGGAGCACCAGGCTGCCGGCGCCGCCGACGTTCCAGTTGAAGCCGCCTCTGGGGGCGATGTTGTTGATGTCGCGAAGGTTGCCCGGGTAGAGCTGGTCGCCGGAGTCGAGCGCGACGTCCGCGTACTGATTGCCTCCCCGCGGATTGAAGGTGGTCGTCGTCGTGATGTGCGGCGGATCGAGGGCGCCGAAGTCGGCGTCCCAGCGCACACCGTAGTTGACGGTGAGCTGAGAGCTGGTCCGCCATGTGTCGCCCAGCCAAAGGGCGATGGTCGGGCGCGGAATGTCAATCGTCCAGTCGCCGAAGTTGAGATCGTAGCGCTGGACGAAGCCGTCCAGCCCGCTGACGTCCCAGCGCGACGGATCGTTCCACGCATCGGCGGGGAAACGGCGGTCCAGATCGGTTGGCACGCGTGTGAAGATGAACTCGCCGCGCGAGAGCAGCTCCCACGAACCGGTGTCCTGCCAGCGCAGGTACTCGGCGCCAATCTTCATGTCGTGCCCGCCGAGCGTCCAGTTGAGATCGTAGCGGGCGCTGAACGTGTTCTGGAAGAACTCTTGCGGGTAGTTGCGGCGCTGACCGACGACGAGGCCGGGAAACACATAATTCGGCGTGTTCCTCAGCGCGTCCACGGCGAGCTGGTTCTTCCAGTCGAAATGCGTGTAGCCAAGACGCACTTCTTGCAACTGCGTGTTCGACAGGACCTTCGACCACGTGCCGACAACGTTGATGGCGCGCCGCGACCGGTCGGCCGCCTGCGACGGGTGCTCGGTGCCGGAGACCTGCGTGAACGGGTTGCCCCAGTCCCAGGACGAGGCCCGGGCGGTGAAATGGTCTTGCGGCGTCCATTGCCAGTCGGCGCGGCCGAGGAAGCTGTTCTGCACCGTCTTGGTGTCGAACGAGAAGCTCTGTCCGGGAAGCGCCGGGGGCCCGGTGATGATGGTGTTGGGCTCGTTCTCGCGCTCGTAGGAGAGAAAGTAGTGCAGGCGGTCGCGGACGATGGGCCCGCCCAGCGCGGCGCCGATCTGCTGGTTGGAGTAGGGCAACACGCGTCCGGCGATGAAGTCTTTCGCGTTGAGCGTGTCATCGCGGAAGAAACCGTAGACGCTGCCCGTCATGTCGTTGGTGCCCGACCGCGAGATGGCCTGCACCTGCATGCCAAGCGAGCGGCCCTGCGTGATGTCGAAGAGGTTGGTCACCACCTGGAACTCGGCGATCGCTTCGCGGCTGAAACGGGGTTGCCCAAACCCGGCGCCCGCCACCTGCTGCGTGATCTCCTGGCCGTCGAGATTCAGTTGGAACTGCCGGTCGCGGACGCCCGGCGTGTTGTCGACGGCGTTGGCCGTGACGCCGCGCACCTGCATGGCCAGCTCCATCCAGTTGCGGCCCTGCAGCGGCAGCTCCTCCATCTGGCGTCGGTCCACGTTGCCGCCGACCTGGGTCGAGCTGATGTCCACGAGCGGGGACTCGCCCGTCACCGTGACGGTTTCTTCGAGCGTGGCGACTTTGAGGGCGAACGGCACGCTCCGATTCTGCCCGACGAGGAGCTCGACCTCTGGGACCACAACCGTGGAGAAGCCCGTGAGCTCGGCCTGGATCCGATACGTGGCGGGCGGGAGACCGCGCAGGCGGTACTCGCCTCGCGCGTCGGAGACAGCGGTGAACACTCGACCGGTATCGACTGCCGTCGCAGTAATCGTGACACCAGGCAGTGCCGCCTTGGTGTCGTCCTGCACCGCACCTGCAATGGATGCTTCCTGAGCCAGTGCCGAGCTCGCAGCCAGCGAGAGCAGCATGGCCAGCGACAACCAGAAGACGCGCACGCCCATGTATCCCTCCTCGTGAAACGAGCTCACTCGTCAGGCCGACGCCGCATGAAAGGGTAGAGCTCCGCAGGGAAGCGCGGATTTTCGCGGACTATACCACAGGCCGCTCGGGCGCCTTGCTCATACGCTACGGGTTCAGGCCCGCGGGGACGCCTACGACGCCTGGCCGTCCGCGGCGTGGCGCGCGAGTCGCAGCTCGAGGTGCCGGCGGACGTCGGGCCATTCCGCGGCGAGGATGCTGTACATCACCGTATCGCGCACGCTCCCGTCGCGTCGCACGCCCCAGTGTCGTATCACGCCGTCCTTCTTCGCCCCCAGGGCTTCGATGGCGCGCTGCGAGCGAAAATTGAAGGCGTCCGTCCTGAGACCCACGACCTTGCACCCGAGCGTGTCGAACGCGTGGGCCAGCAGCAGCAGCTTGCAGGTCGTGTTGACGTGCGTCCGTTGCCGACTGTGCGCGTAGAACGTGTAGCCAATCTCCACGCGATCGATGGCGGGAAGGATGTCGTGATAGCGCGTCGATCCGATGATGGCACCGCTCGCCACATCGCGCACCACCCACGGGAGCATGTGACCCTCCCTCTGCCCCTTCAGCGCGTCCGCCACATAGCCCGGCATGCCCGGCGGCGGTGGCACGGCGACGAACCACAGCTCCCATAGGCGGCCGTCGGCCGCCACGGTCGCGAGCGCTTCGTGATGGTCGTCGGTCAGGGGCTCGAGACGGATGCCGCCGCCCTCGAGAATGG